>JAAZEI010000222.1 GCA_012512355.1 Clostridiales bacterium
AATCATACCTCGACAGAGCTTGCCTGTCATCCCTGCATGGCAGACAGGCAAGCCGCAAGAGGTTCATCCATTACCTTGAGATGATGCCTCACTGATTCTCCAACCTCACCAGGCGCAGCTTGTTGTCCGCCTCTTTTATAAACTGGTCCAGGCTGAGGGTGCCTTCCTTCAACTGGTTAAAGGCTGGGTAGATATCGGCGCGGTCTTCCAGCCGGTTGAGCGCTGTGGGAATAAAGACCATGTCAATGATCTGGCGCACAAGGTGGATATCATCTTCCGTCAGCAGGTAGCGAATTGTCGTTTCAGCATCTTTTAGTACGTTTTGATAGGCTGCGATATAGGCTTCAATTTCACCCGCTGGCAGGCCTTTTGCATGTTGCTCTACAGCTTGCTGTTGCAGGCTCTTGATGGATTCAGTTATTTTCGCGGTTTGTTCCTCATAGCGGGGGTTGAGGATGGCCTCATTTTCTCCGGGCATCAGCCGAACCTTCGTCATCTGGGGCAGGGAAGCGGCATACAATTCGATGAAGCGCAGGGCAGCTTCGGGGTTTTTACTAAAAGGGTTGATGACCATCAGGCTGACATCGCCGGCGGTTACTTTTTTACCGCCGGGTTCAGCCGCGAACAGTGTCATATCCTGCGATGTTTCGAGCTGAATGGTCTTGTGTGCCATGTCGGGGGTAAAGCCGTACCAGCGGTCAGCGAGTGCGATTTTGCTGTATAGTTCTTCCTCCTGTGCTGCGGCGTCCGGGCTTTGCCAGTCAAATTGAACATCGATGGCCTGGGTATCCATCTCTTCAATCCGCGCCATCATGTTACGGAATAGCTTGGTATCAAAGCGCAGATCTTCGCCTTCTGCACGCAGCGCGTTGCGGTACACTTCAAAAGCTAAATCATAAAGCATCCCTTTGTTGTTAAAGGTTCGCCAGTAGGTATACTCCGGGAATTTTTCATGGGTTTCGTTTGCCCACATCTGCAGGGAGTGGCAGAGCGAAAAAAAGTCTTCTGGCACCTGCATGCCCACCTTTTTAAAGAGCTCAGGTGCAACCATATCCACAGTAAATTCCAGCCCGGCGGGCAGGGCAAAGATTTTTCCGTCAACCATCGCCAGGCTGCTTAGCATCGGGTACATGGCAGCGGTGGCTTTGGCCGCCTCGCCATCGGCCGGCAGCTCCAGCGCGTAACCTTTTTGCAGAAAGCTGTTCACCTGGTGCATCCTGGTATCCAGCCACAAGATGTCCGCGTCATCAGAGCGGCTGAGCATTGCCTGCACCAGGTCTTCGTTTGTGTCGTAATGAACGCTTTGTGAATCAATGCGCACCTCGGGCATCCGGGCTGCAATCCGGTTGATCATGTCATTGTCCGAATAGCCCGCAATTACGAGGGTTTTAACGTCTTTTAGTCCATCCAGGTTGTCCTCTCGCAGCGCGATGCCTGCGTAAGTCAGGGCGGCCAGGCGGCCACTTTCAAACAGGTGCAGAGGCAGTGCAGCTGCATAGCTCATGTCAGAAGGCAGGTAGGCGCAGGCCGTGGGCTCCCCCAGCGCCTTTCTATAATAAATGATGTTTTTATCGGTAAAATACAGCTTGTCCTGCGCCGCGTCATAGGCCATGGAAGATGACCAGTAGCCTTCCATGCCGTCCATCAAAGGGCCGATGGGGTCAAGGGTTTCCATCTGCGGGTCAAAGATCGCCAGGTCCGGCGGCTTT
The DNA here is from genome assembly GCA_012512355.1 of Clostridiales bacterium. Taxonomy (GTDB): domain Bacteria; phylum Bacillota; class Clostridia; order Christensenellales; family Aristaeellaceae; genus UBA1038. Next base: position 1,710 of record JAAZEI010000222.1, read on the forward strand.
GACTTCCCGGTTTGCGGGTCATAGCCAGTTTCATCGTCATACAGAAGGGCCAGCAGTTTGTCGTCTTTGTAGGTGGTGAGCTTCTTTATATTCTTGAGGTCTTCAAAAGTCTGAATTTCACCCGATTGAAGTGATACCCGCATCGCGGTCATCCCGCCCATGTTGTCATTTGACAGCAGGTACAGAAAACCCTCTGACAAGAGCAGGTTGAAGGGTGCATTGGTGTAATTGTATTCATTTTCTTCCACAAGAAATGAGGACCAGTCAAGCTGCTTTAACTCACCAAAGCTGATCGTGTCGCCTTTAAGTGTGACTTGGCGCAGCGTGCCTTTGGTGTTATTCATGGCGTACAGTGTTTCGCCGTCTGACAAGAGCAGGTCAAAATAGTCCGGATCATTTTCTGATGCGCTGTAGGTGTCACTGCGCTCCAGCAGCAGCACAGCTTTTTCTTCGCCCGGGGCATAGCGGTACAGCCCCGTTTGGGCTTTGATATACAAAACACCCCGGTGGGCTGCGATGGCCGTGATATCCAGTGTTTTGTCCAGCAGCGGCTGGGACAGCAGGGTAGTATCATGTGCCTGAGCTTTAGCGCCTGGAATGAAACCAAACAGCAGGGCGCATACCAGCGCCAGGGTGAGTACTTTTTTGAATATCTTCATCGTCTTTCCTCTCTTTATGAAAAATAGTCTTTAGCATATGGCGCAGAATACAAGGACAATATCCTGCTTCCGTGGAATGAATATTGATGGATTATCTATTAAAAAGCCTACATGTTTTAAATATTGCGGCCTCAGTAAAATTTCAGTATCAAAATTTACTTGGAATCTTTCAAATCTGCTGAAGGATACCTGCTTGCATCTCATGCACGGTATCACAGAGTGCTTCAATATCCTGGACATAGTGACTGGTGATCAATATTGTTTTTCCCTGTGAGCGTAAAAGCTTTAGCAAGGAATGGATATCCGCCACACCCTGTGAGTCAAGGCCGTTGAAAGGTTCGTCAAGTATCAGCAAGTGGGGATCTTCCATGATTGCCTGAGCTATGCCTAACCTTTGGCGCATGCCCATGCTGTATTTACCAACAGGCTTTCTACCAGTATCAGGTAAGCCAACGCGGCACATCACCTTTTGTATGTGGCTTTTTTCAGGCCTACCGCGGATGCTCATCAGCAGCTCAAGATTGAATTGACCGGTAAACTGCGGCAGAAAACCGGGCGTGTCCAAAATGAGTCCCAGGCTGTCCGGATATCGCATATCAATACCAACACGCTTTGTACCAATTCGCACTTCTCCAGTGTCTGGTTTTGTATATCCAATAATACAGCGGAACAGCACAGTTTTTCCCGAGCCGTTTCGGCCGATCAGCCCATGAATCTGGCCGGAAGCGAAATGCGCGTTTACGTTCTTGAGTACCTCTTGCTTGCCATAATGCTTGCAAATGTTCTCCACACAGATATCCATTTAAGGTTCCTTTCTTTCTGTTAGTGGCAAGTAGGGAATTAAAGTGTGCGTAAGTCCGAGAAGGCCTAAATTAACCAACACTTGCCTTAGTATCCCATACTTGACAGGTACGCCATATTCCCCAGAGGAAAAACTGTAACGTTTGGACATCCCCCAGTTAATAAACCATTCGATACTGCCTGACAGTTCATCATTGGAGCCCCGGAGCATCGCGAAAATAACAGGGAGGACAAACGCTATAAGGCCGATACTGACTTCACCTGACAGCAAGTAAAAAAATAAGTAAATTTCGAGCAGCATAAAGCTTTGCATAGCATAAGTGAACATTGAAAACAAAGGCGGCCACCAAATTCTATTGTAAAATCCAGACTGATCCAAACCGAATACGTGCAACCCGCGCATTCCAGTGAAGAAACCTGTAAAGGTTATGGCCAATCCCATCAACACAGTGAGCAACAAGGTGTACAGCAGCATGGAGGCTTGCAGGCTCGTCATCCACTTCGCCTTGCTGCCATGGCGATAAAGGCTGAACATCAAGGTTTTGCCCATCACTGACCTCATATATACAATCAACCCTGTCAAAGGAGGAAGCAGAGCCAAGAGCCAGTCGGTAACAGCGTCTATGTTAATAAACATATTCCATTCATGGCCACCCAGCGTTTCAGCGACCAGTGAACCCAAAGTTGTACCCGGCATGTTAAACTGCGGACTTGCTAAGGCGCGAATACCCGCCATCGCCATCGCTAATGCGCATATATGCAAAGGCAGGAAAGCGCGCGTATAAAATACTATCATCTTCAATTTTTGCTTTGCCATCTGTCTATCTCCTCGTCATCAAGATTTTCAGCCCGATTAGAGCTGTTGTAATCCCGATCAAAAAGTAAATAAGCTGCCTGATAGTGTTGGCCCACAGGCTGTCAATGTAGGCAATATTGATCGCGACAAGTGACCTTTGTGACCAATAGATCAACGCAGGGTTCATCTGCAGCACTGCATTAGATTGGTAGGCTATGGCCAATGTCAATACAAGGCCAAGACCGGCATTTTGCGTTAATGCAGTCAGTCCAACGCCAACCATGGACCAGACTGCTGCTGCCAGGGCGAAGCGAAACACACTGTCAAGGACAATTGGCCAACCATTGGCATACAATAAGGGCGCATAGGCGCTTTGCTTGATTATTTGTCGCCAGGATTCCAGCACATGATCTCCGCTCATTGGGCTTGCCAAAGCGATAAATGCTACATATAGCATGCTTCCCGCTAAACTGGCAAAAACGCTACCTAGCAGAGCGCTTTGAATTTGCAGGCGCATATACTTTTTCTCCCCCGAACGGTAGAGCTGATAGTTCAAAAACCCCATATGGGCATCCTCTGCGGCAAAAGTAGCAGATGGAAGGACTGCAACCAATGGTAAGAGGACATGAACCAAGCCAAGCTCACGCGGCATCAAATAAAAGTATAGAAAGTCCGCACTTCCAAAGTACTTCAGAGGTTCATAAAAAAACATGCTGGTATCCATATGTGGGTAGAAGTATGCAAAAAGCTGAAGTGTCACTGCAATGTACAGCCCCCTGCTGAGGAAAATTCGTTTGGTCTGCAAATAATTTTTCCTTTCCTGCTCAGCGGTTTTTAAGTCACTTGGCCGCTGAGGGCATTGACACAATTGATCTCCGTATACTTCCATATTGTTTTTTCCCCCATAGTACTGCTTAGGGTTTGGGCCAATTCACACTCCAATGAAAACTGCCAGCCGGGTACGGCCAATCCATCATTTGTGATGATATAGCACGCCTTTATATCCACAATCCGACCGCTATGCTCCTGGATTATTTCTCCATTTTGTCCTTGAGAAATAGTCGTTATTCCGTTTTTCCCCCATAACTGTAGGTAATGTAGCCTTAATGGCGCAAAGCAATCCCGCCAATTTTTAGCAGGGAAGGGTAATTCGGCTTTGCTTACTATTTCCCAAGGCAAATGCATACTTCCCCCGATTATATAGCCCTTTGAATCCAAGGTAAATCCGGATCTTGTCTTATGGAACTGGTCATCGCTTGCATTCTCAATCCTCGGGGCCAGAAGCCATCCTTCCAAGGTTTGTGCATAACTGGCAAAGTATACACTATCCTCTCGGTATGGTTCGTATGTACGTTCAAAATAATCTGCCGGCAGGCCATAAATCTGACCATCGGTTTGATAGTATTGTATGTATTCGTCTAGGCTGATCAATTCGATGAGTTTGGGCTCATCAGCCCAACCCAAATCTTTGAGGGCAGCAGAGGAAGCCCCGGTTATGTCCTGGCGTATAGGGATATCAAGCAAAGTATTGCGATCTATTCCGATAATCCCATTATTGCCATCATATAATTGATAGGGAAGGGACTGAAAAGAAAACCAATCCTTTGTGAGGTGGATATCCCGTTTCACAGGGCGATGGACTGACAGATAAGGAGACAGAACTTGCAACACTTTTTTACGCTGCCATGCAAGGGGTGTCACTTTGTATTGATAGACAAAAGGCCCAGTTTCCTCAATTTCTTCCCTAAGCGCCAGTTGTACAGGCAAATCGCTAAACAGGTTTTCCGCTTGTATAGCAAAGGCTTGCAATACCAAGAGCAGCAGGAGCAAGTTTAGAATTAGCAATCTTTTAGTTGTTGTCATAATCCGGAACCTACTTTCTTTGAAAGAGCAGTATAGGCTCAATTTTATTGAGCCTATACTGCTGGATTTTATTAAATATCCCAGTCAATAAGATAGTGCACCGTCATTCCAGGGTGAGAAGGAAGGATCAGAACAACTTTGTAATTGCGGTTATTGTTACCTGAACGTCCTAACCAATCAAATGTGGTAAGTCCAGCTCCCTTTGTGATAGGTTCAATATGAGTCCCCCTGTCACCTAATTGCTGGTCATACAAGTAAATATTGATCGAGGTATGCTGTGAGGCTCCACCTGAATACCCGCCTTTCCATGTACTGTTTCCACTAATTTTTTTATGATAGATAGACGGACCGTAGGTTAAATTAGTTCGAGAATTCGGGAATTCAATGATTGATTGATGTGTTTCGGCAAGTGCAGTAGTAAGTGAACAAAATAGAATCGTAACAAGGAGTAACAGGGTAAGTGATTTTTTCATTTTTATTCCTTTCTTTTCAAACTGAGCCAATTGTAGGTTGATTGAAGCTGGAGAGTGCGTCGTTTTGACCAGAAACGCCAGAGCTATGTTTTCCAAATCCATCAGTCTTTGATGGACTGAGATCGAGACCCCCTATTCGTGGTGTTGTCTGATCTTGGCCATTGTTTTCCCCCTTCACCCTATATAGATAAAAATGTATGTACTACATCAACAAAATATAAAACATTTTCTCTTTTTATTTTTACAGTGCTATTTTTTCTTACTTTAAGATAATTAGCCATAATGAATCAGTAGCTGATCGTACCTGAGGTTGCACTGCTTGTTTCTCCATCCGCATAAAAATAAGCGGCTACGTAATAGCTATTCCCGCTCTGAATAAAAGGCGAAAGGTTAACTGATGACGCATGTAAACTCCCGCTGCCATAATCGTTGAGGATTCCAGCTGCAACCTTGGTGCCTCCTTTTTTGTAGAGAGTATATTTTGTGGTTCCCAATTGATTGCACGATACTTTAGTTTTTACCATAAAGGTAGCAGTTTTGCTTGCACCAAGTGCGGCTGTTGACGCATATATGATCTCACTTGCCCTCACTGCCCCATGCGCAACAGCTGTAGACAGGCCTATAATCATGAGCAATATTGCTAATAGTTTATATTTTTTCATTAGTTATCTCCTATTGTATTAAAGATTTTTATGAGCGTTCTTTCATCAAAGCCAGAGGCATCGATAAAATAATCCAAGTCTTTGGATTGATAAAGACCCCAAACAGAATTCAAATTGTCCGCTACATAGACAGTGGCACCGCTGTTTAGTACCACGGGTTTTCCTCTTTCGTCCTGTTCAAAGGCGATGCCTGTGCCCTCACGGCTGCTGTAATGGGTCACATCAATGATGACAGAGCCCTGCAGATTTTTATAAGTAAGCATAACCGTATCAGCCTGCTCAGTGGTCACGACAGTGACCACTTGAAGTTCCAAATCCTCCGGCAGCCATTGGGGCAGGGCAATGTCATAGCCCAGGAAAGGGGCAATTTCTTTTGTGTTGCTGAATGTGGCAGACTTGCTGTCGCGCTTTATGTCATCTGCACGAACCAGGCCGACTTCGTTTTGTCCTATGCCCACTACTATATATTGCTGCTGGTCTTTTGATGATCCAGTGCTGAAATTAGCCCTGTCCATCCACACAGAGCCAAATATGATCAGCAGAATCGATGCCGCAAAGGCCAAGCCACGCAAAGGAATCCGCTTTGTATAGCCAGCGTTGTTTTTATGATAGAGTGTTTTTATTAGGCCGGTATGTACCTTTTTTTGGCTTCGGGCCAGTTCCCATTCACTTAATGCCTTGTGTATGCGTTCGTGAAGCCGCAGGCAGGCGTTCAGCAGCTCTACGTCTACCTCCGCTTCCTGTTTGCCCAGTTCAGCCTGGATGATCTTCTCCAAATCATCTTCGCTGATCGTGTTGGCGATGTGTTCGTCTTCCTGGGCGTGAAGCAGTTTGTCTCTTGAAATGTTTTCCGATTGATTCTGATCGTGCGGCATGTTAGATCCTCCTTTCACTGACTATAGATACAAACAGAGGAGCAACATCAACAAAATTAATCCATTTGGAAATATTTTTTTTAGGTTTTTGCGTATTCGGTATAATTGCGTGCTGATTACTTTCTCACTTGTGTGCCGCTCTTTTGCTATGTCGGCGGCACTCTTTTGCTCTAAATAATAAAGAGAAACAAGCTCTTGCTCCCGGGGTTTCAGTGCCGCCAGCAGATGGTCCACCTGCTGGCGAGCTGCTTCGTTCTGGAGCATCAACTCGATATCATCTTGCTGGGCAGCGGGGACAGGCTGCGAATCATCCTGCAAGGGAGAACTTGCTCTTTGAATGCTCCGAGTTTTCTTCATTTTAGTATTTAAACGGTTATCCAGAGCGATATGCAGCCACCCACCGATATTGGGGTGAGAGGAAAGGGTGTTATATGAAGAATAGGCAGTTTCAAAGACCTCTTGCACAGCGTCTTCAACCACATAGAGAAACTGCCTATCATAGCCGATAAAATAAAAGCCCTGACGCATCAATTCCTGAAAGTATTTCAAAAACAGTGCTTCAATAAATACTTCTCTTTTATTGCAATTTTCAGTGTTACCCATTGTTTAACAGCCCTTTTCTGATGCTCATATTTGTCTAGGCAGGTCATCTTAAGCAAGCAGTGTTTTGCAATTGTATCAAGGTATGAGCTTATTAATTTACTTTACCAAGTAATCTACATTAGTCGTGCAACCAGATTTTGGCTCAATTCTGTCTGAACTTTGTGGGTAAAATAAGCCTCACTGATTCTCCAACCTCACCAGGCGCAGCTTGTTGTCAGCTTCTTTGATAAACTGTTCCATGTCGATTTGACCGTCTGCATAGCGCTCCCGAATTGTACGGATAGCTTCCCGCGCGTCACTTTCAGGGCCGCCCATTAAAAGGAAACCGCCCTTGATGTCTTCCCTGTAAGCGGCCAAGGCTGTCTCATCCACCAAATAGCGCTCGGTCTGCTCGATGTGTAGCAGTCCGGCCTTTTGCCTTTCAAGCATCGCTTCCTGTTCTCTTTTCTCAGCGCCCTGGGTTTCTTCTAT
>JAAZEI010000223.1 GCA_012512355.1 Clostridiales bacterium
ATGTTTTGCATGGCGTACTCTCCCCGATGGATGGCATCGGGCCTACAGATATTCGCATCAGAGAACTTTTGCAAAGGCTCCAGGATGATACGATCCAGGAGATCATCGTAGCGACCAATCCTGACATTGAAGGGGAAGCGACAGCGGCCTACCTGGCAAGGCTGATTAAACCTCTTGATGTCCGTGTGACCCGCATTGCTCACGGTGTCCCTGTTGGCAGTGACCTTGAATATGCGGATGAAGTTACTTTGTCAAAAGCGATGGAGGGGAGACGGGAACTTTAATGCTGTATTTTTATTATGGCGTTATGGGCTCAAGCAAAACCGCCCAACTGCTGATGCAGCGATACAATTATCAGCAGCTAGGGCTCAAGGTTGCTTTGGTCAAACCGGAAGTTGATACGAGAGCCGGTGTTCGAATGGTGTATTCGCGTGTCGGCTTAAAAGCTGAGGCGGAAATTGTCGTAGGGCCCACCCATAGCATCAGGGAGCAGCCGCTGTGGCTGGCAGCACAAAATGCCCATAGCAGCTATCAATATGTTTTCATTGATGAGGCGCAATTCCTCACTGATCTACAAGTCGAGGAACTCGCCGAACTGTCGGATTATCTTGATATTTTCTGCTATGGCCTGAAGACTGATTTCAGAGGTCAGTTTTTCCCCGGTTCCGCTGCTTTGCTTCGCTTGGCAGAGATTATTGAAGAAGTACCGGGCGGCTTGTGCTGGTGCGGAAAAAAAGCAACCATGAACACCCGCGTGGATGCTCAGGGCAGTGTCATCAAAGAAGGCCAACAGGTACTCATTGACGACAACTCTGTCATCAAATATATTGGCCTATGTTATGAACATTGGCGCAAAGGCATTAGCCATGCCTGAGAACATCCTGGACAATACGATTCTATGGGTATTGGGCACTGGTTTTGTTCTGCTGTTTTTTATCCTCATTTTAATGGGACGCCGCATATCAAAACTGGCGGACTTATCCAAGCAATCCGAAGATACGATTCTTAGAAATATAGATGGCCTGATATTGGCGGACAGACATGACCGTCAGTCGGACGCCGCCAATAATCTGCAATATTTGCAGGGCGTTCTCTACGCCCAGGCTGAAGCCACGGCAAACCGTATGGATGCTTTGGGTTCGCGTCTTGACCAGGCAAATCTTGGTCAGGAAGACAGGCTTCGCAATATCAGCAAGGTGCTGGATGAACGCTTATCTGCCAATGATCAGAAAGTTGAGCGAATGCGGGAAACCCTGTACCAGGGTGTTGCGAATATGCAGCGTGAGAACGCTCAAAAGCTCGATGAAATGCGAAAAACTGTTGATGAAAACCTGCATGCAACTTTAAACCGCCGCCTGGGCGAGAGTTTCCAGCAAGTCAGCGAACGGCTGGAGCAGGTTTATTTGGGACTTGGCGAAATGAAAACACTCGCCAGCGGCGTAGGGGATTTGAAGCGTGTGTTGAGCAATGTAAAATCCCGCGGAAGCTGGGGCGAAGCGCAGCTTGGTTCCTTGCTGGGGGAGGTGCTGATCAAAGGTCAGTTTGAAGAAAATGTGGCCGTCAAACCCGGCAGTCAGGAAAGGGTGGAGTACGCCATCATCCTGCCGGGGCTTCAGCCGGATAAGCCTGTTTATATGGCCATTGATGCAAAATTTCCCATGGAAGCATATGAACGGCTTCAAACAGCACAGGATACAGGGGAAAAGCTGCTGTATGACCAGGCGAGAGCGGCGCTTGCACAAGCCATCAAAATAGAGGGCGGACGAATTGCCTCAAAATACATCGCGCCTCCTTATACGGTTGATTTTGCCCTGATGTATCTCCCCAATGAAGGCCTTTATGCCCAGGTATTACAAATACCGGGTCTGGCTGATGAACTTCAGCGTAAGTACCGGGTCGTTCCCGCAGGGCCTACAACTTTGAATGCTTTGCTCAATTCCTTGCAGATGGGCTTTAGAACCTTGGCCATTGAGCAGCGCTCCGGCGAGGTGTGGCGTCTGCTGAGCATCGTAAAAGCAGAGTTTGGCCGATTTGGTGATATCCTGGATAAAACGCAGCAGCGTTTGCGTCAAGCCAGCGAAAGCATCGAAGATGCCTCACGCAAAACCCGTACGATTGAGAACAAATTAAAAAATGTTGAGAGCCTTGAACAAGAAAACATCTCCGCCGCTGATATATTTGGCGAAGATAATATATTACTGAAATGAGGAGAGAAGATCATGCCTAAATTTAAATATCC
>JAAZEI010000224.1 GCA_012512355.1 Clostridiales bacterium
AATTCCTGATTTGCGGTATGTATGGACAGGCTGTGCCCAATGCCCCCGAACCGCAGGAGCGCCAGGCATCGGTCGCAGGCCATATGCCAGTCCTGCTCAGTATAAAAAGCCAAAATAGGAGACAGTTTTTCCATAGAAAAAGGGAACTGGGACCCCACTTGATCCTGCTCACAGATAATGACCCTGGTATCTTCGGGCACCTTGATGCCGGCCATCCGGGCAATGGTTTGAGCGCTTTGACCAACAATACGCGGATTCACCGTCTCAGACCCGGGCCTTTTTATCAGAGCCGCGATTTTATCAGCATCTTCGCCGCTGACAAAATAACCGCCCTGACGGCGAAATTCCGCCGCAACTTCATTCTTGATGCAGCTTTCCGTAACAATCGCCTGCTCTGATGCGCAAATCGTGCCGTTGTCATAGGTCTTGCTGGCCATAATCCGGCGCACGGCCTGTTTGATATCCGCTGTGCGCTCGATATAGGCCGGCACATTGCCGGGCCCAACCCCCAGGGCTGGGGTGCCTGAGGAATATGCCGCCTTGACCATGGCCGTTCCGCCAGTCGCCAGAATAAGATTGACACGCTTCATCAGCTCCTGGGTACCCTGTACGGTCGGCAGGGTCATGGTGCTGATAATGCCCTCCGGCGCGCCGGCATCAGCCGCTGCCTTTGACAGGATACGGACAGTTTCCTTGATACACATCACCGCTGAGGGATGCGGGGAAAAGATGACCGCGTTGCCGGCTTTGATGGTGATCAGCGCTTTGAAGATGGTGGTAGCTGTGGGACTGGTGCTGGGTATTAGCCCCGCGACAACGCCAACGGGCACAGCGACCTCAATTATCTTCTTATCTTTATTTTCTCCGATGATGCCGATGGTTTTGATGTGAGAGATGGATTCATATACCGTTTTGCTGGCAAAAATATTTTTGGCTATTTTATCTTTCAGTACCCCAAACACCGTATCCTCCACCGCCATGGCGGCCAAAGCTTCAGCGCTTTTTTCAGCTGCGTTTTTCATTGAGAGCACAATGGCATCTATCTGCTCCTGACTCAGAAGAGCAAGCAGTTCCTGTGCTTTTTTGGCATTCGCCACTAAATTGCGCACTTCCTGTATAGACGCCAGATCACGATCCAGTTCCACTGCTTATTCCTCCTTTGTCATGTGTCGTTTGATCGCTTCAAGCAGCGTTTGCTTGTTGGCATAGCGGATATCATTGGGCGACAGCGAGATGCCCTTCAAGCTTCTGGCATAGGTCCGCAGCTTGACGACCTTCCATTGGTGATAGGGGGCAGCGTGCTGTGCCGGATGAGCGGCTGGTGTCTGCGCTTGCGGCAACACTTTTGCGGCTGCACTTTCCCTTCGCCCGCCCTCGCAGCCTCCGCAGGCGGCGCAGCCGCCCTGTGCTCTTCTCCCTGGGCCCTGATGAACATCTGATGCCAGCATGCAAAACACTTCCGGCATGGCCCTTGGTATCACATGAGAAGAAAATACATGACCAACCCGCTGCGCAGCCATGCTCCCGGCATCGACGGCCGCCTTCACCGCGGCCACATCCCCTTCGAAACGCACCATGACCAAGCCGCCCCGGACATAATCCGTGCCCAGCAAATGCACATCCGCAGCCTTGAGGCCGGCATCTGCCGCTTCCAGCGCGGATACAAGCCCGATGGTCTCAATCATGCCAAGCGCTGTTACCTGCACCTGTTTCACCCCTTCCATTCCAGAGGATGCTGAGCAATCTCTTCCACAGCATCCGCAAAAGCCTGACAGGCCGCCATGCAGTCCGACTGGGAGCCCGTCAGCAGCGCGCCGCCAAAGTTGGTATAAGAAGGCGGGCCATAAAAAGCAGCCACCGTAACATTCGCAGCCTTCAGCGCCGCGTCAAGCGCCGCCACAGCTTCCAAAGGCGGTGCGATGAGATAGGCTATGGGCACCCCCTGGGGCAAGCCATTGGCAGTGGACAGGTAGCTGCCGGTGCGGGATATGCAGTGAGCATAATAAACCACCGAATCGTCATGGTTGGCGCTGATAAAGCAAGCCCCGTCTCTGATAAACTCCTCTGCCGCTTCCAGGCCGCTTTTTACTTCCTCAGGCGTTGGTCCGCTGAGAATGCCAAAGAACTCACCGGCAAGGGCAGTATTGGCGTTGGCAGCGCCCGCGTACATTGATTGGGCATAAGCAACGCTGACATTGGCCTTTTTTGTCGCCTCGTCCAGGGCCGTATAGCCCACATCATCACTGTCACAAGTAATCAGGCCCAGTGAGGCGGCAGCGGCAGGAATCCCCAGCTTTTGACACAGGCCGGGATCTGCCTGTGGAATGATACGAAGGGCCAGAACTTTGGCCCGCAGAGCATCTCCTCGCATGGCGTCCCTCCTGTCAGATGGGCAGATCCAATCCGCTTGTCTTCTTTTGAAGCATCATGCGGATGAGGTCTACAATAAAAGCACCGGCTTCGACGGGGGAGGTTCCTCCCCGGTGGATATTGGCCACCACAGTGCGGCGGCTTTCAGGCATATTGGCCGTGGGGCGATAAGCGATATACGCGCTCATGCTCTGCGCTGTCACCAGGCCCGGCCGCTCACCCAGGAGCACGCACACCACATCAGGTGACAGGGCATCTCCTAAACAATCCATGCTGCCGACCCGGCCATATCGTACAAAAAACGGATCTCCCACTTCGATGTCATAGCCTTTGAGGCCATTTTGTATGACAGGCAGAATATCTTTGGCGTTGGATAAAACCGCGGTTGATGAAAGGCCGTCTGCCAAATACAGGAGCACGGGAAGGTTTGAGGGAACTGCTTTCTTAATTTCAGCCAGGGTGTCATCCGCAAACACCCTGCCCTTGTCAGGCCGTGTCAAAAATTCATCCCGGCTCTCACAGGAGGTGGTATAGCTGGCAAGGTTCATATCCGCTAGGAAAGCTTCCGGCACATCATTGAAGACCGCATCCTGAGCAGCCGCATGGTCCGCCTGAAAACGCAGGGTGGTGGCGGTCCGATACCGTGCTCCGGCATGGCCTACCCCCACCCTGGCGGGCGTTTGCTCTTTGAGGGCAAGGTAGGCTTCGCGCTCTTTGGGCATATCGACCAAATATTGCTGCCGCAAATCGATTTGTGTGATATCGGGGATGCCTTCTACCGCCTGCTCTGCGGGAGCCTTTTCAGACAGCTTTGCGGCAGACGCATCTTCCGCCTCAAGCCTGGCCAATACACTTTGAACGATCTGTTCAATCAGCTCTTCGTTCATGCCTGCTGACCCCTCCTTTCAAAACTCAATTCAGAGAAATACCGAGGCATCTCCTGCCCTGGGACCCAGCCTGCCGTCTGGCCAAAACCCCCATGCTTCCATCCACCTGGCAAAGGCCGCGATGGGTGATAAACGGAGCGTTTCACGCAGCGCCGCGATATCATGAAATCCGGTGGATTGATAGTTGAGCATGACATCATCCCCATGGGGAACGCCAATGAAGAAATTGCAGCCAGCCGTGCTCAGGAGCACCGCGAGGTTTTCATTGTCATTTTGATCCGCCTGCATATGGTTGGTATAACAGCAGTCACAGCCCATAGGAAGCCCGGAAAGTTTGCCCATGAAGTGATCCTCCAGCCCTGCCCTCATGAATTCCCGGTTGTCAAACAGATACTCAGGCCCGATAAAGCCCACCACGGTATTGACAAGAAAAGGAGCAAAGTGCCTTGCCAGGCCGTAGCACCTGGCTTCCATCACCAGCTGGTCACTGCCAAAGTGGGCATTGCTTGAAAGCTCGCTGCCCTGCCCCGTTTCGAAATACATCACATTGGGGCCATGGGCAGTCCCCTGCGTCATGACCAATTCCTTGGCCTCCTGGAGCATGGCCGCGCTGATTCCAAAGGCGCTGTTGCCTTTTTGCGAGCCGGCGATGCTCTGAAAAATCAAATCACAGGGCGCGCCTTTTCTGATGGCCTCCATTTGGGTCGTCACATGGGCCAGCACACAATTTTGGGTGGGGATGGCATACTTTTGCGTAATCTCCTCAAAACGCGAAAGGATGCTGTGCACGCTCGCCGTGCTGGCATCCACAGGGTTTAGGCCAATCACCGCG
>JAAZEI010000225.1 GCA_012512355.1 Clostridiales bacterium
CATCCGGCAAGCGCAGGGCTTTGACGGAAAGAGGAATGGTGATACGCTGCCCGCTGTCGCGGGCGTTTGATAGGAACAAGGCATAGCTGCCTTTCTGATTGAGGAAAGCGCTGGTGACTACAGCAGCGGCCTGGTAACTCCCTTTGGCTTTATAGGAGGAATCTCCCTGACCGTGATTGTAGTGATACCAGTCGTAGAAAACTGATGGGATGTTCATCGCGGGCTGCGCGGCCATCGTACCGTATGCCCAATAAGAGTTGGCTTCACCTACGCGCGCGGCGGCAAACTGTTTCAGATAACGGGCGCGAACCGGGCTGTAGGCATTGTTCTGCGGATCAAAGCGGAAATAATGGTCTTCACCCTTGTTTTCATTGCCATCCAGCATCTCCATGGGGCTGTACTCATGGTTGAGCTCATACAGGCCGCCCCAGAGGTAGACCTGCGAAACGATATAGTGGAAATAGTTCCCCGTTTCCTCCACCAGCTTGCCCCAGCCGTCAAGCCTGACAGTGCCCAGTTCGTTGTAGACGTAACTAAACAAGGGGATCATTTTTGCGGTGCCCTTGCGCATCTGCTCACGGAATGGCCAGGTCTCCAGGGTGGAGGAAGGCTGCGCCCAAGCCCTTGCCTGGTAATAGTCCAGCTCACCCAGCAGTGTTTCGTTGATCATCTCGGTGCCAAGCGGGATATATCGGCCAGCTTCCTTATCCAGCGCATGCTTGGTATCACTGTATACATCCTGATAGCCTTGCGTGATCTGATACCCGCCGCCCTGCGCATGCCCATGCTTGTCCGACAGGCAGATCTTGATCAGGTTGTTTGCTGAAATGTCATAGTACATGGCGTCCATGTCAGCCTCGCGGATCATCATCAGGTTCTTTTCCCTGTGGAAATCTTTGGTGAAGGGATCGGCCGGACAGAGCATGCTGAAATTATAGGCGTCATGACTGAAGGTCGGGGCGGGGAAGCGCTGCAGGTGGCTCATCAGCTTCTTTGGGTTGGATTTATTGAGGCCGACAAAGAAATCAAACTCAAAGGCAGCGAAGGGATCGCCATGCTGTTTCATATTATTGATGTTCGCCTGATTGAAGTTCGCCGGCTCCCAATCCGGAAGGTCCCCTGGCAAACTGTTATAGAAGTTCTGCGGTTCTTTTGTCCAGTCCGGCCCCAGTATATGGAAGATCTTTGTGCCGATGTCCTCCCTGTAGCGATCGAGCCATTTGGTCCGGTCATGCCCTGCGTTGATGCCGAAGGTTGCCGCGCCGACGTCTTCAAGCAGCCAGGATGCCTTTTCATCGTCCGGCCGCAGGGCAGCCTTGCCGCGCCGCGCCCAGGTTTGATCAAGCGCCCATGGCTTGTACAGGTCTGCGGCTTCCTCCCATCCCAGGCCCTTTGTCAGGCGGACCTGGAAGTCATAGGGCATATCCAGAAGCGAGCCGCGGCCGATGTTTTCAAAACCATACATGTGGCTGGCGACCAGCCCTCCGTTATCTATATAGCTGTTAAGCCACTTTTGATGAGCCTCGGAATCCGTGGCAGCGAAGTAGAGGCCGCCCTTGCTTTGTGCGTAATAGGTAAAAAACTGCATCGTTGCGCCGGAAAAGCCCTCAGGATAGGGAAAATAGCGCTGAGGCCCGTCCATCTGGGGCATATTGCGCTGCGGGTCTTCAATCAAAACACCTGTAGCGTAAGAGTGGGCAAGAAAGCCCGCGGAACCAAAGTCGCTCAACCTGCCTATAATGGGGTACTCAAAGGCCCGGATATCGGAATCCTCATCGTTTTGCAGCCTCGCACGGAAACTGAGACCGTCAGGCAGCAATGTAACCTCTGCTTTCAGCACCGCCTTCTCCAGCTGCCATTCAAATGAAAGGAAATCAGCCGCCCGGGAAACCGGCTGAAAAACTGCCTCCGGTTCCTGTATGCCTTTTGCGGTCATCGTGCGAAAAGCCGCAGCCGGGTCCCCCTCATGCAGATAGTTTTGTCCTGAGGCTTTGCCGTAC
>JAAZEI010000226.1 GCA_012512355.1 Clostridiales bacterium
CAGGGACGGCGATTTGAAACGAACTACAATACGCCCTTTGGCGCATTTGGTATGGGTATTTTCCCCACTCAGGTTAACTATACTGTCAATGAATCCGGCGACGGCGAAATTGCCCTGCGTTATCAACTGGATATACAAGGACAATTTACCTCAGTGAACGATCTGAAGATTAGTTTTTCACCAAACAGGCAGGCATGAAGCCACCTGAACGCAAGGAAATTGCGGACATCATCGCCTCGCCATGTCTGGTTAGAAAAGACAGGGCGGGGCGTGTTCTTTTTGTCAGCGATTTTATCTGCAGGGTCAGCAACCCCCAGGTTATCAAATCCAGGCTTCAGAGCCATGGATTTATATGCCGTGGACTGAGTGAAAAGCTTGTACTCATTGACTGGTCAGAAAAAAGCTATGCTGATTATTTCAGCTCCCTGCCTGACATGGCGCTTCCCCGCTTTGGTGACGACATGGCGATGGTTTATGGTACTTGCAGAATATTGATGGAGCACAAAGCGCCGCTTGAGAAGCAGGATTTGGCTGTGCTGTCTTCCTGTCTGCGTCTTGCACTGCTTGGTGAAAAAGAAAAGCTTCTGCAAACACTGCAAAGCGCTTTGGCGGCCGCCCTGCGGGAAAGACGCTCTCCCCCTTACCATGGTGCCAGACTGTGTCTGAAGTTTTTTGGTCCATGATTAGAGGATGAAAAGATGAAGGAATAAAATAGTTCAATACGCTGCATTCGCTGCTCATTGTTCAACCAATCATAAGGAGGTATCACATGCTGATCACGTACCACGGACATTCAGAATTTTTACTGGAAACAGAGGGAGGTCTGCGCATCCTCCTGGATCCCTTCAATCCTGACATCCCCTTTGCCTACCGCGAAGTGGAGGCGGATATTGTCACCTGCAGCCATGACCATGCCGATCATAATCATATCCAAAAGGTAAAAGGCCATCCGATTGTCATCAATGAACTGGGCTTTCACTCGCCGGCTGATGAAGTTGGAATCACCGGCTATCCAAGCTTTCATGACGATGTACAAGGTGCCAAACGCGGCAAAAACACCATCTATTTAATACAAATCGAGGGACTCCGCATTGTTCACCTGGGTGATTTAGGTGCTTTGCCCGATGAGAAAACCCTGCAAATGCTGAAGTCAGCTGATGTGCTTTTGATCCCTGTTGGAGGAACCTACACCATCGCGGCTCCTGAAGCTGCGGCCCTGGCGAAAAGGCTCAATGCGCGCATCACCATCCCCATGCATTATAAAAAAGGCACTCAAGGTCTGCAAAACATCAGTTCAGCCGAAGGTTTTATCCAGGCCATGCTGCCACTCATCCCTTCCCAGCAACCGCTTCTTCGCATCACTCACCAGGATATCGGGGAGGCCCCCAGACTGGTGCTGCTCGATGTAAGCCACTAAACACTGCAACGATATAAAGAGCTGTCTTTTTTGAATGAAAGATGGCTCTTTATGCGCATTTAACATATAATTATTGGATTGAAACCGTCTGTTTTGATGGAAGAGAGGTATAGGTATGAGCCAGATAAAACAAATTCATGCATGGAACAAACTGGCGATGGATGAGGTGAAAACGCTTCTTTCAAAAGAAGATTTGGGTCTTGACCCGCATCTAGACTATACGATTGGACTTTATGATGATGATAAACTGATGGCCACAGGCTCTTTTTACCGCAATACGCTGCGCTGCCTTGCTGTTGACTCTGCATACCAGGGAGAGGGTTTGATGGCGCAGGTGATCAGCCATCTCGTGAACGAATTATTCCAGCAAGGAAAATATAATTTGTTTATTTACACAAAAAAACAGGCCGCGAAAAACTTTGAAAGCCTGGGTTTTTATGAAATCGTCAGCCTGGATGAAGTGGTCTTTTTGGAAAACCGAAAAGATGGCTTCAAAAAATATATAGAATCTCTGGAGCGTCCTGACGCGGCAAAAAACGAAAAAATCGGCGCCATTGTCATGAACGCCAACCCTTTTACTTTAGGACACCGTTACCTGACGCAGCAGGCATTGACCCACTGCGATGCGCTGCACCTGTTTGTTGTGTCAGAAGACATATCAGCCTTTCCAAGGCAGGTGCGCGAGCGATTAATTAAACAAGGAACTGCTGACCTGAAGAATATCCATATTCATCCCACGGAGGATTATCTGGTAAGCAGCGCTACTTTTCCGTCTTACTTTATCCGCAGTGATGATGCCCTCACGCTGGCGCAGGCAAAGCTTGACGCCAAAGTATTTTCGCAAATCGCGAAAGGCCTGAATATCACCGACCGCTTTGTAGGCGAAGAGCCGCTTTCCCCCGCGACTGCCCTTTATAACCGGGCAATGCAAGAGCTGCTGCCGCAGGAGGGAATCGGCCTGCATATCCTCAAGCGCAAGGGAGATAACCAAAGCAGTCCTATCAGCGCTTCCCGTGTACGGGCGCTTTTAAAAGCTGGTGATATAGAGGCTATCCGTCCGCTGGTTCCAAGCAGTACCTATCAATTTCTACTGAGTGATGAAGGAAAATCTATTGCACAAAAACTTCAAGAAGACGATTCTTAGGGAAGGCCTTGGTAAACCTTGCAGCGGGTCGGGCGACTCCGTAGAACGCTGACACCTATGAATTAGCCCGCATTGAGGTCTGTACGCGCAAAGAAGCAAAATGCAAGATTTTACTTTTTATCTCGCAATGGGTCTGGGTTCCTATCTCCGGTTCCCAGAAGGTTCCCAGTATCGACTAAGAGCTGGGAACCGGTTCCCAGCCCAAAATAAACCTGGGAATTACCTGGGAACCGGAGATAGGAACC
>JAAZEI010000227.1 GCA_012512355.1 Clostridiales bacterium
CCATAAAAGTGCTTTGGGATGGAATTAATCAGTGATTCCTTAATATAACTGCAAATTCTTATTTTAAACACTTCAATAAAAAATTTTCATTTTTTTCTTCGGGATGTACAAACTTTTATTATAATCAATCTATACCTTGAGCAGTTGTTTCAACCGCCTTGAGTTCCAGGCTTCCATACATGACGGGTGTAACAGAATGTAATAAAAGTTTAATCACCTTGCCGGTTTATCGTGCAAGAGAGACAGATAGGGTATACTTCATTTGGGTCATGCGACCCCAATAGGAGGAAACATATGAAGAAGACCGCTTACAAACCTTTTCTGTTTTTAATGGCGCTAGCCCTGCTGCTGCCACTAATGGGCCTTGCGCAAACGGATGATTTTATCGTTTCTCCGCCTCTGTACCTCAATGCGGGGGAAGCGAGGCCTGTTTACCAAAGTCCCGACAGCACAACGGAAGTTATGAGAAACCTTTCCGCTGGCGAGGCCCTTTCACTGGTATCAATGGATGAGGAATGGGCCGAGATTATCGTATATAACGAGGCCGGCGAAGCCGTGGCAGGCTGGACATCATCGGCTGGCATCCGCCCCATCACCCCTGAAGATGGGGTACGCCTGGCCACCGTCAGCAGTCCGGACCCCTATGTTCGCCTTGTCCTGCGCACAGGAGCGCGCCAAAGCGCTAAAAGCCAGGGCAAATACTACAACGGTGTGACAGCGCAGGTGCTGGAGCAGCCGCAAAAGGGCTGGGTCAAGGTGCGCGTGGGCGATCTGGAAGGCTACTTTGAAGAAAAATACCTGGCGCTCAATGCCCCTGCGGACAGTGTCATGTCCGCCATCCCCACAGTCTCCGTCAGCAACGCAGACGCCCCAGGGCTCAACCTCAGGAGTGCCCAATCCTTCCAATCAGACACCAAAGCCACCTATTCCAACGGAAGAAACGTGCAGGTTCTGGGTGTGACGGAGGACTTTGTCCATGTCCTGACCGAAGACGGGCTGACCGGCTTCATGATGGCCTGGGGCGTCTCGCCGCAGCCCAGCTACGCCGATATTGACGGCAGCGCCATGAATGTCCCCCAGCCCGAAGGCAGCCTGACGGTCATCGACAACCCCGGCGGCCAGGGCGCCAACCTGCGCAAAAAGGCCAGCACCGCGTCTGATTCCCTGGGCCTGTACCTCAACGGCACACAAGTCATCGTGACCGGGGGCGGTGAATACTGGAAGAAGGTATGGGTCGAAGGAAAAATAGGCTGGATGATGGCGCAAATGCTCATGGGGATGATGCCCGAAGAGTTTGGAAATTAGCGCGAAGAACACTATAAATAAAGCAGCCTATCACAAAAGCGCCTGTCAGGCGCTTTTCTAATAGTTCATTTGGCACTTTGTCCCAGCTCAGCCTGGCGGCGGCGAGGGAAGCATCAGCATCCAGTAAAAGCCAAACTTGTCTTTCAACTGTCCGTACATGGGGCTGAAGAAGGTTTTTTCCAGCGGCATGATGATCTCCCCGTCTTTGGCCAGTGCATCAAATGCTCGTCTGATCAAGCGCTCATCCTCGTGTGTCGCGCTAATCCATATGCCTTGATTGGGCATTGTCCTGGTGTCGGGCATATTGTCCGACAGCATGAAATCCCCGGCAAAAGTCTTGACAGTGGCATGCATCACCAGATCTTTCATGTCCTCTGGCAGGTTCTCCTGTTCCTGTTTAGGGATATCACCAAAGCGCATCACATGGGGCGCGCCGGCCTCAAATACATCGGCATAATACTGCGCCGCCTGGGCGGCATTGCCGTTGAAGCTCAGGTAGACTTCAATCATGAAGCGTCTTCCTTTCTATTTTTTCTCTTGTCGGTTCTCAATAATGGCAAGACTAAAATTGCGATGTCAGAGATTCACTCTTCAAAAATAATATATCCGAGCACGCAATTCAAAAACCAGAAAAAGGGCAGTTCATCTGTCATGGAAGCCTTTAAAATTTCCAGCTCAGATTTGTTTTATGCCTTCTCCCATGGGTATTTTCTTAGCGAAAGGAGATGAGTCCGATGAAAAACCTTCGTCTGCTGACCAAGTCCATCAAGGGACGGTTTGTTCATAAACATCACGGAACTGACCAAGTTATTTGCAAAGAAACCTACTGCCAAAGCATAAAAGTAGCCAAAGCCAGCATAGACCAAAACATTCCATCGCATGACCACTGCTTTAATATCAGCAATTTCAGCAATCTATAGCTGCATTTAGAATAAACAATACAGCTTCAACAGCAAGCTTCAATTATCGCAGCTCAGGGAAGTTTGCTGTTTTTGCCTAAGCGAATCTTGCAAAATGCTCAGTAACTTCTTCTAATTTCTGTCTTTATATGTCGCTAAAGCACTTCAAACAGGGTGCCCCAGCTTAAAAGACTCACAGCTTCTATTTTATTTTTCAATCTTCTTCTTTCTTTTCACAGGGACAGGTGTTATCGCCTCCAGAATATGAACTGCTTGTTTGCTCAATTGGACATTATCGATATCAAGTATATCATGCTCCTTGCTTCCTTTGTATGGCATTCCGCTTTGCGCATTGACCAGGAGGTCTTTTAGGGCCTCATGCTTTTTGACATAAACCACATTGTCACAAACAAGCAATATCGGCTTGTCATTAACATACACCATATAATCTCCAAACATTTTCCTATATCGAATGTCACCGCAATCAGCACTCTGATCACAAACAAATTCAATAAATTCCAAACTGGTCGACATCAGACGTCTCCTTGTGCTTATTGGAGATAGGATTGTATTCAGACTGTCATAAAACGACAGCACTGTTGGGGATGCAAAGGTTAAACCCCTTCGCCCATCCAAGCGTGGCGGATAAAAAACACTGCGGCAACGAGGCCTATCCCTGCGGAAGCGGCAAAACAGGCACTGACAGCAGCATCTGATTTTTTCTATTTTATCTAAAAAGCCGGTATTAGATTAAGTCCCCCGGCATACTGCTAATCCGCGTATTTCTGCGCGACGACTTCGATGATGATGCCGTAAATGATACCCGCCAGGAAACTGATCACATCCCCAAAACCGGATGCGCTGTAAAACGCGAAAGAGACAATCATCCCCAGCAAAGCGCCGCGGACAATGAGTGTCCCCAATTCTGCCCGCTCCGTGATCACCCCAAAAACCAGGCCCATCAGCAGGCGGTTGAACCACAGAGAAAACAAAAACCCAATGGTGGCTGTCCCGCCCGAGCGTATCAGGGCGCCGATAATACAAACCACACCCAGCGCTGCCCCTGTCATCAGGCTGACCTTCATCCGCTTAGACTTGAAAATATTCATACAATTCATCTCCCCTTTTAACTAACAGTAAAGCATACCCATAAACGCGTATTATCAATCCCTTGCCTGAAAGGGGCAGTGCATGATGCACTGCCCCTTTTGTTTGTCGCTCTTATGGTAATTACTGGCCTTTGAGCGCGGCGTTTGAAACGGTGACAGCCTCGGTCCAGGCATCATCAACGCTCATATCACCAAGCGCTGCCTTCTCAATGG
>JAAZEI010000228.1 GCA_012512355.1 Clostridiales bacterium
GCGCAGGAGCAAAACATAGGCTTTATTCGGGGCATCGAAATAAGTGCAGAAGGCGATCGTGAAGTACACATCCTAGGGTATTCTATCAACGCAGGAAACAAAGCCTTTGATAATTTGATCGAAGCTCTGCGTCATGATCGAATAAGTCGCGAAAGGAAATATTTAAATACATTACAAGACATGCATATATTTATTTCCAGTGCTGATTTGAGAATCCCAAGTGGTTCTCTTTTCTCAAGACCGTTATTAGCCAAAGCCATGAAAGATAAAGGGTATGTTAACAGCATGCAAGAAGCTTTTGACATGTATCTGGGTGCTGGGAAACCAGCATACGTACCGAAATTATCCGTTACAGCAGATGAAGTCATTAAAACATTATGTCTTGCCGGTGCTGTTCCCGTTATTGCCCATCCAGGTTTATTGCATTTATCCAGTTCAGATCTAGAAAAACAGATTATTCAGTGGAAAGCCTCTGGTTTAATGGGAATAGAAGTTTATCACCCTTCTCATAACCAGCTTGACTGCCAAAAATTCCTGCTTCTGGCAAAAAAATATAATTTATTGGTCACCGGTGGAAGCGACTTTCATGAAAAAGCAGATTTATACCATGGTGAATTGGGACAGATGCTATCCATTTGGCATGAAGCGTCCATTGATACTTCAAAACTTTTAGCTTCGATTCATTGATAAGATAAAGAGAAGCGAGGTAACACATGCAGCAAAGACCTAATAATTATTTTGATTCGAAAAATAGACAGAGAAAAAGCATTTTATTGCGTTTTTTTCCTTGGGCTTTAATATTCATTGCTCTTGCATTTTTGGCGATTTTTGGCATTAAAACTCTTAGAGATAATAAAGTTGCTGCTGAAATTAAACCATATGAGGATATTTTTGCTGAGAATATCATTGTTGATGGTTTAAACATATCTAGAATGACACCTCAGGATGCCTATCAGGCACTTTATCAACTTCAAGAAAACCGTATCAACAGCTGGAGTTTGGATATATCGTATAAAGGGCATACCTATGTTACGATTAATTATCAAACCTTAGGCTTGAGCACAAATACCGATGCGATCAGCCATACATTAAAAAAAGCTTGGGATTTGACGCATCAAGGCAGTCCTTATCAAAAAAAAGAAGCAATGGACGTTTTAAAAATAAAACCTTTTGAAACTTCCACAGTTCAAAAGAGTGAATTCAATGACCAAAAACTCGAACAGATATTAATCAGCATTGCAGACAATATTAACAGTCTGTCGCAAGTAAGAGATGCAAAGCTTATTCAATTTTCACCCGATAGTGTTGATCCTTTTATTATTCAAAAAGAAGAAATTGGCTACCAGTTGGATATTCCACAGGCAAAAGAAAACATTTTAACGTTTGCATCAAATGGTACATCTGGCAGTTATGATTTAACACCACAGCAAATTATGCCAACAATAACAGAAGCAATGCTTAGAAAGAACTTGGTTTTACGAAGCATTGCTCAAACGGAAATCTCTACCAGCTCCGAGCCCAATCGGACTGAGAATATTAGGGTATCAGCCAGAAAGATTAATGGACTTGTACTCAAACCAGGACAGGAATTCAGTTTCAATAAGGTAGCTCAGGAAAGAACCCTTGAAAATGGATATTACCCTGCCCTGGAACAAGTTTATGGTTACTTGGAGACAGGGGTTGGCGGAGGTGTATGTCAAACCAGTTCAACCATCTATCAGGCTGCTTTACTATCTGATTTGGCCATTGTTCGCCGTCTTCCGCATGGCGAACCGGTCCGATACACAGATGCGGGTTTAGATGCAACAGTGTACCTAACTAGAGACAGAGAACTGGATTTTAAGTTTAAGAATTCTACAAACAATAATTTGTATATTGCGGCACGCGTTAGGTCAGGAAGCAGTTCTCGCCACTTGATTACCGAAATTAGGATATATGGCGAGCCGTTTGAAGACGGCGCACAATACAGACTTAAAACGATAGAAACAGAAAAAATCTATCCCCCTGCGGAACCTTTGTATGTAAATGACAGCAAAGGGTTATATGCTCTTTACAAAGATGAAGAAGTGCAAAAAAGCGCATCCAAAGAAGGATCTGTTGTAGAAACCTATCTTCAAAAATATATCGATGGACTTTTGGTTGAGGAAAAGTTTGTCAGCAAGAGCAAATATCCCTCAAGACAAGAACAGGTTTGGCGCGGAATTAAGAATCGACCGTCATTTTAATATGTTTTTTATGCATATGATTGTAGTTTAATACATTATATGATATCATTTTTTTATCAAAAGAAAGCTGGGTAAAGAAGCGGAATGTATTTTTTGTTTGCTAATCCCCAGAAGAAAGATACCATTGAAGCCGCCTATGAATTGGCTACGCTTATCCTTAAGTCAGGAAGAGGCGTGGTTTTGGACGCCTGGCTGCATGAGTTATTGCATATTGGCGTCAAAAAAGAACTCTCCCAAATTAGTCAGGGTGATATAGAAACGATTATATCTCTGGGGGGTGACGGCACGCTGCTGCGCACTTTACCGACAGCTGCAAAACTCGGTATACCGGTGTTGGGTATTAATATGGGCAGAGTAGGTTTTTTACTCGAAATTGATCATAATAATTTCAGTGATATTATTGATCGGCTTGGATCAAAAAATTATCAGCTCGAAGAGCGCCACATGATCTGTGCGACATTAAAAGGTTGTGAAAATGAATATCTGGCGATGAATGATGTTGTACTAAGCCGTGGGGGTAATCCATCTTGCATCACAGTTGAGGTATACGCTGATGATGATTTAATCTATACCACAGTTGGTGATGGTATTATAGCAGCTACTGCCACCGGGTCAACAGGTTACTGCCTGGCGGCAGGAGGGCCGGTCTTGCACCCTTCTTTAAAAAACATGGTGCTATTGCCCATTTGTTCTCACAAAGGACAGCAGCTCCCCATTGTTTTGGATGCAAAATCAAAAGTTCGACTGCATTCGGTTCCGCCGCCCGGCAGTACTCAGCAGATATCGTTTGATGGTCAGACAAACTTGGTTTTGAAAGATGATGCTGATATCAGAATTGAGCATTCACAGTATAAAGTTCATTTTATTCGCTTTGAAACTCAGAAGTTTTTTACACGCCTTCGACTAAAGCAAGCTGAGTGGAGCGGAAAATAATTACAGGGGGATTATTTATGAAAAGTGCCCGACAAACTGCTATCCTCAGCTTGGTTGAGCAATTTGATGTTAAAACGCAGGAAGAACTTGCCGAGCGCTTAAAAGATCGCGGGATTGATGTTACACAGGCAACCGTTTCTCGTGATATCAAAGAATTGCGTTTGCTAAAAGTTTTATCTCCAACAGGTGGGTATAAGTATGCAACAGCTGATCAAGCTGAGCATGGGGTATCTGAACGATTTGTACGTATGTTTGTTGATTCCGTTGTTTCTATCAGTTATTCTGGCAATATCATCGTCATCAAAACTTTGTCAGGAAGTGCCAATGTAGCAGGAGAAGCGATTGATAGCATGCGCTGGCCAGAGATATTGGGGACTTTATCCGGGGACAACACCATTATGGTGGTTGTACGAAGTGAAGTGGATGCTCCTGCTATTGTAGAAAAATTTCACGAAATTATTAAATAAGTAGGCAGCGCCGTATGCTAAAACAATTGTTAATTCGTAATGTTGCACTCGTAGATGAGCTAAATCTTTGTTTTGAAGAAGGCCTGAATGTGCTGACAGGCGAAACCGGCGCAGGAAAGTCAATTATTGTTGATTCCGTCAATTTTCTCATTGGCGGTCGCGCTGATAAAGATATGATTAGAACCGGCAGTCTAAAAGCATATGTTGAAGGTGTATTTGATATTTCTCAAAATCAGAATGCGCTTTCATTTTTAATTGAAAACGAACTTGAAGCTCAAGACTTAATTATTTCCATTTCAAGAGAACTCAGCATGACAGGGAGAAGTGTCTGCAGAGTAGATGGTATTTCTGTCAATTTAACCATTCTGAAAAATCTCGCTGCTTTGCTGATTGATATTCATGGGCAGCATGAACATCAATCTTTGCTTGATGAGCGGAAGCATCTGGGTTTTTTGGATGAATTTGGGGATGAAAATCATGCCCGCCTAATAACCTCTGTTCGCAATAGTTCAAATGACTATCTCCAACAGAGAAAGATTTATGATGGGCTTTTAAATAAACATGTACATCAACAAGAACGACAAGATTTGCTTGAAACTCAAAAAAAAGAAATAATTTCGGCCAAACCTCAAATTGGAGAAGAAGAGAATTTGCGTCAGCTTCTTGATGAGCTGCGCAATGCAGGGAAAATCAGCAGCTCTTTGAAGGTAGCATACGCAGCAGTCTATGATTCCAGAAGCGATTCTGATTCAGCCTTGATTTCTTTGCAGTCAGCGGCTCGATCATTGTCAGAGATTAAGAATTACAATATTGTTTATGAGAAGCTGCATGAACGCATAGAATCATTATATTTTGAAGCTGAAGATATTGGGCTGGAGCTTCGGGAAGCTGGCAGAAGCCTGGATACAGATGAGAATAGCTTGCAAAAAGCAGCTGAGCGAATTGATTTGTTAAAACGGCTGGGTAGAAAATATCGCACATCACCGGATGATCTTCCGGTCGTTCTCCAAAAGATTACGGATGAGTTAGAAATGCTGGGATCCATTGAAGATGATTTAGCGATTGCTGAAAATAGCGTTAACAGTGCTTTGAATGAATATAAAATTCATTCT
Source organism: Clostridiales bacterium (assembly GCA_012512355.1). GTDB lineage: Bacteria > Bacillota > Clostridia > Christensenellales > Aristaeellaceae > UBA1038. Next base: position 4,738 of record JAAZEI010000228.1, read on the forward strand.
GAAGATTTAAGTAAGTCTCGAAAAAAAATAGCTTCATCTTTATCCAAACAAATGATTCAAGAGCTTTCGCAGCTCAACATGGCGGGTACAGATTTTATCATTAAGTTTGAGCCGCCTAACAATAAAATCAGTCCAACGGGCATAGATGAAGTGCGTATGCTTCTTGCGCCCAACCGAGGCGAAGAAGCCAAACCTCTTTCCAGGATAGCATCCGGAGGTGAGATATCTCGTTTGATGCTTGCTCTAAAATCCATATCAGCTCAGCATAATATTATACCAACGATGATATTCGACGAAATTGATACGGGAATCTCAGGAAGAACTGCGCAAGTTGTAGCTCAAAAGCTTTGGACTATTGCTAAATACAGGCAGGTATTATGTGTAACTCATCTTCAGCAAATTGCCGCAATGGCAAGCACACAATATCTGGTTGAAAAAAACGAAGTAGATGGCAGGACCTACACTGAAGTCAACCTCCTGAGTTATCCTGAGCGAATTTCCGAAATATCTCGTATCATCAGCGGCTATAGTAAAGACAGTGAATCCAGCTTGCAGCATGCTGAGCATATGCTAAAGGAAGCTCAGCAATTTAGAACCAATTTGACAAAAGAGTCTCATTAGTTTGCAGGGACAGCTTATAAATAAACAAAAAATGCGGTTGCTCATTTCTGAATTTTATATTCGCTCTATTGTAAATAAACTACATAAGCATTACCTGAACCAGATGCCAATGGTCTGCAGTTATGATAGTATGATTCTTGATTTGCAGTATTTTGCAGAGATGATATATTTATTGTAGAGGTTGAACGAGGTATAGAAGATTGATCAGAAAGATTGAACTGAAAGACAGACACGATTATGAAGAGATGGCCAGGGAGTTTTATTCTTCAGAAGCTGTTGTGTCAGATGTTCCGGATAAAAGCATCAGTGATACTTTTGAAGAAATAATCAACTCCAGTCCATTTATCCAGGGCTACATGTTGATTAGTCAGGATCAGGGGATAGCGGGATATGCACTTGTTGCTAAATCCTATTCTCAAGAAGCCGGAGGAAAAGTTCTTTGGCTCGAAGAGTCATTTATAAAACCTTCGTGTAGATCTCAGGGACTTGCTTTCGAATTTCTCACTTTTATGAAAGAAGAACTAACAGGCAACATGAAGCGCATCAGGTTGGAAGTTGAAGGTGGAAATGAAAACGCCCTAGCGCTTTATAGACGAAATGGCTTTGAAAAACTCCCGTATATGCAGCTGATTATCGATTTGTAAAAGATTAGTTGTCTGGATAGTCTTGAGGGAAGCTACTATTATGGTTTAGCTGCCAATGGTAGTCGGCAGAGTTAGGATAAATCGATAGAATGAAAATTGAATTTTGCTCGCTCAGCAGTGGCTCTGGTGGGAATGCCACATATATTTCGGCGGGGAATACCCGTATACTCATTGATGCAGGATTAAGCGGTAAGACAGTGACAGCTGCTTTAAATAGCATTGGCGTGTTACCTGAGAGTTTAAACGCTATCCTTGTAACTCATGAACACATTGATCATGTAAAAGGAGTTGGTATCCTTAGCAGAAAATATCACATTCCAGTTTATGCCAATGAAAACACATGGAACAGAATGTCGAAATCTGTAGGAGAGGTGCCTCTGGGAATGCATCGTATTTTTGAGACTGATAATGATTTTTACATAGATGATCTGTCTGTGATGCCCATAGCAATTCAACATGACTCGGCTGAGCCCGTGGCTTTCCGGGTATTTGCAGGAGGGCGCAGTGTAGCTGTTGCAACGGATATGGGCGTCATTTCCAAACGGGTGATCCAACAGCTTTCCGGAGTTGACCTATTGCTGTTGGAAAGCAATCATGATATTGAAATGCTCAGACAAAACCAACGCTACAGTGAATCGCTTAAACGAAGAATACTAGGTAATAAAGGACATCTGAGTAATGATAGCTGCAGTTTGGCATTGATGTCTTTGTATGAGACAGGGGTGAAACATGTCTTGCTCGGACATTTGAGTGAAGACAACAATACACCGGAACTTGCCATGCATGCTGTTTCGACTGCTTTATCAGATCAAGGTTTGAAGACCGGAAGTGATATCTTTCTGGAGATGACGTGGCGTGACAGAACAAGTGGTTTCTATACAATTGAGTAAATATAAATCCCTTTTTCTTGTTGGAGCAGTTATCAGTTTTATCCTTGGCATGACGCAGGGGATTTGGCTGCGGCAATTTTTGCCGCAGAATGATTTTGTCGTTTATGTTTATGTTGCTTTACAGGAGTTGTTTGTCATTGGTATTCCGGCCATCCTGCTAATGCTCAGAAAGAAAGATCTTTACAAACCTTTATTTACAAAGCCGGATACATGGTCCATTGGACTTGTTGCCTTGGCGGCTGTTTCTTTTTCGCTGGCCGCGATTTTAATTAGCGTCATTTGGATAACTTTGCTTCAAAGTGCCGGTATAAACTTTCCCCTGCCCGCAAATCTGCCCAAGTTGAGTGGTCCGTTCGAATTTAGTATGGCCATTCTGTTGGCAGCAATCATTCCCGCTGTAAGTGAGGAAATGATGTTTCGAGGATTGCTGCAAATTTTTTTGAGGAATAGGCTTAGCGGGCGAAAAGATATCTTTGTGGTTGCTTTTATTTTTGCGCTGCTACACTTTTCAGTTCATGGCTTTGCAGCATTATTTTTTATCGGACTGTTTTTGTCGATGCTTGTAAATCGATATAAATCCCTGTGGCTTGCAATAATTTTCCATATTTTATACAATTCTATTGTTATTATTTTGCAAACGCTCGATTCTCTGCCCTCTGTTCGGTTAATTTTCTTATGCTTGGGTATTTACTTGGCGGTAAGTTACTTGTTATTCCAGAAAAAGGGGGCTAATGTGTGGATTTAAGAGTGATAGGCTGTGATGGTTCCTACCCATCAGCAAATGGCGCCTGCAGCGGATATTTGGTTCAGCATGAGGATAACACAATTTTGCTGGATTGTGGAAGCGGAGTCCTGAGCAAACTGATGGCCTTGACTGATCCTGCCAAACTAAAGGCCATTATTATTACTCATTGGCATCATGACCATGCAAGCGATTTACTCGTCCTTCAATACTATTTATTGATTCACCAAAAGACTTTAATTATCTATGCGCCCCTTGATGACAATCCCTTAAAAGATATTTGTATCAGCAAAGAGTTTGATATCAGAGATGTCCGCGAGATTCAGGATATCGGACCTATTAAAGTTGAGGTGCTGCCTGTTGCTCACTCTCTGCCTGCCTATGCTATAAAATTAAGCTGTAAGGGAAAGAGCATTATATACACGGGAGATACAAACAGATGGGAAAACTTAGTTTCCTTTTGCCGTGATACTAACCTGCTTATTTGCGATGCGACATTTTTAAACGAACAATGGCGTGATGATTTGCCTCATTTAACCGCTCAGCAAGCAGCTTATTTAGGCAAGCAATCTGAAGCAAAACAACTTTTGCTGACTCATTGTCAACCCGGTAGTGACAGCAAAAGCCTCTTGGCGCAAGCACGCGAGATTTTACCCAGCTGTTTAGCCGCAAAAGCAGGGGAATGGTATAGTGTCCAATAAAAGAGCTTTTCATATCCAGCGTCCTTTGGTGTGCATTGCCTTATTTTTTGGACTAGGGATTTATATTGGACGATACTGGAAAAAGGAGTTATTGCGGTTGCCCTTCATAGGGCTTGGCTGCGCGCTGATGCTGCTGACATATCTGTTTTTATACAAAAGGCCGACGGTTTTGGGTATTGGTTTCGTGCTTTTATTTTTGGGGATGATTCATTCATTTGCCTTTTCGCACCCGTATTTACCTCCAGAAGGCACATATCTGATTGAAGCCAGAGTATCCGGTGAGCTTGAAAGCAGAGCTGAGGATGGAAGGATTAGAGCCATCCTTGCAGATTTAAAAATGGTCGATGAACAGGGTGAAGTTTTTACTTCGAAATCTGCCTATTGGACTTTCTATCCATCAAAGGATAAGATTTTACCTCTTGAGGGTCAGACAATTAACATGATATCGACCTTATATCATCCAATGGGCAGACAAAATCCTTATGGATTTGACTTTCAACTATATTTGTTGCAAAAAGGGGTTGGGGTTGGTCTCAGCGGAGCAAAAGATTTAAAAGTTGATTTAGATCCTGCAACAACAATAAAAAACCCTTGGTTAACAGCAAGAAAGTACCTGTCCTCTTTATATGATGATGCTTTAGCAGGCAAAGGAGAACTGATAAAAACAATGCTATTGGGTGACAGAAGTGCTCTTGCGGATGAGGTGAAACAAAACTTTCGTGATGCAGGTATAGCGCATGTGCTTGCTGTTTCAGGATTGCATGTCAGCATTCTTACCCTAGTTTTTTTATTTTTTTTAAGTTTCCTGGGTATACCGGATAAACTCAGGTTTGGTTTGATTGCGGTATTTCTAACACTTTATTGTTTTCTTCTCGGATTTAATGCCCCGGTGTTTCGCTCGGCTTTGATGAGTTTAATCATCCTGTCCGGTGCGCTTTGCCATCAGCGAAGCGATCCCTTAACAAGTCTTGCAGCGGCATTTATTCTGATATTGGCGATCCGTCCGCTTGATTTGTTCAGTGCTGGATTTCAGCTGTCTTTTATGGCAGTTCTTGGAATTTTTACTTTGGGTGATCAAATGCAAGCTCTTTATATAAGGTCAAGAAAGTTAAAAAGATCTAACTCTTTGTATAATAAACTAGTCTATGCTTTTCAAATAACTCTGGCAGCATCGATTTTTACATCTCCAATTGTTTTAAGTGTCTTTCATCATTTTTCCTTTGCAGGTATATTGTTTAGCCCCTTTGCCTGTTTGTCGGTGTCTGTCCTGATGGTTTATGGGTTATTCATTCTGCCTTTTGCTGTTATCTGGATGCCCTTGGCGAAGATATTGGCGATTCCGCTGACTTTCCTAATCACTCTTTTTACAAGCATAACAAGAAATGTTGCTAATCTGCCTCTTGCATCCATAAAAACAAGTGCTCCAGGAATGTTTTTAATTTTGACGATGATGTTCATGCTGATCTTATGTACAAGATACATAAAGATTGGATTCAAGCGCCGCAAAGTACTTTTCTCTTCTGCTTTGATTCTGATGATTCTTTTGAACATTACCCCAAAAACAGATAATGTTCGCTACATACTTTTCAGTTCAGGTAACGCTGACGCTGCAGTCATTGAAGACGGGAGGTCTACTTATGTGATCGATACGGCAGAACATGGCGGTGATTTGAGCAGCTATTTGTTAAGTAAAGGAAGAACAATTGATCAACTATTTATCTCACATATGCATCGTGACCATATCGGTGGGCTAAAACAACTCGTTGAACAGGGGGTTCAAATCAAGGAATTGGTTCTTCCGCAAGATGCTTTACAGACGAATTCCGCTGACGGCAGCATAGAAATACTCAAATTTGCACTTTCTCGAGAAATACCACTTCGATATGTCTCAAAAGGTGATGAGTTTGGCAGTGCTCGTGTGAGTATAAAAGTGCTTTGGCCGATTAAGGATAAAATATATCCAAATATGAATCCGAATCACTATTCGATGACCTTATCGATCGATTTAAATGGCATCAGCCTGTTGACTGCCGGTGACTTAACCGGAGAATATGAGCATTACTCAGCCCAAATTGCGCAAGTGTTGAAGCTGTCGCATCATGGGGCAAAGGGCAGTACGCTGCCGGATTATTTGAAGACAGTTTCACCGCAGCTCGCATTATTATCAGCCAATAGTAATCGCCTGCCTTTAGCAAGCGCTGTTATGAGCAGACTAAGCGAGCAAAGCATACCGATGTGGGGGACACACAGCGGCCGAGCCATTATTTTGACTGTTAAAGATAATGGAGAATCAACTATTGAACATTTCCATGAGCGAGGGTTGCAATGAACAGGGATAGCTTTTATCAAAGTATCAAATCCGGGAAAATCATGTCTTGTTATTTATTTGAAGGAGAAGAAGAATTCACCAAGGAAAGCGCGTTAAAGACTTTACGCTCCGCAGTTTTAAAAGAAGATGTGACTGGACTTAATGACACAGTATTTATTGACCCTTCAGCGCAGGCTTTAATCTCCTGTGCGGAAACTTTTCCGATGATGGCTGATAAACGGTTTATTTTGGTAAAAGATAGCTCCTTGTTATCAAGTGGGCGCAATCAGGATACTGAAGAAAAGCGTTCTTTAAAAACAGATGATGGAGACGAGGTAGTTAAATACTTGGCAAACCTTCCCCCAACTGTTTGTGTTGTATTCTATATAAAAGGAAAAGCCGCTGCAAACCGCAAACTATACAAGCTAATCAATAAGCTTGGCGGGTTGGTTACCTTTGACCCGCTGGATCAAAACACATTAATAAAATGGATAAAACAGAAATTCAAATCTTTTGGAAAACAAATTAACAGTGCAACTGCCGAACAAATAATTTTTGCTGTTGGAACCAATATGCACACCTTAAGTCATGAAGTGGCAAAACTCGCTGCAAGCGCCAGCGAAAACGAATCAATTTCATTACAGGATATTGAAAATATCAGCACAAAATCTACTGAGTACAAGGTTTTTGATTTGGCTGATGCTCTTATATCAGGTCAGTCTTTTAGAGTCGACTCTTTGATGAATAAGATGCTGCAAGAAGGCGAACAAAGACTGATGCTGTTGAGTTTGCTTCAAAGGCAATTCCGACAGCTTTTTTTCATTAAAATTTTGCTTGATGATAATCAAAAAACCGATCAAATATCCAGACAGTTATCCTTGTCCTCTTATGTTGTCAGAAAATTACAGCCCATGGCTTTAAAATATGATGTCAGTTATTTACATTGGGCATATAATCTGCTTATTGATACGGAGTTTTTGGTCAAATCAGGCCAGATTTTTGAAGAAGGCTCTCTTGAACAAGCTGTATATCGTATTTTATCACGCCAAATAAAGGAAAAAAATGATTGAAAAGCTAAATGAGCTTCTGATGAAAAATGCTTTATCTCTTGGAGAACATTCTGATAGTATGGCGGCCTTTCATCGTCTGTTGCTTCAGTGGAATACAAGGATGGATTTGACAAACATTCCGCCTGATGAAATGTATCTTCGTCATTATGCTGATTCTATTCTGCCTATAAAAAATCAGGATTGGTTTTTTTATGGAGCAAGCATGATTGATGTAGGAACAGGCGCCGGATTCCCGGGGATGGCCATCGCCATCATGCGACCGGATATGCAAATCTGTTTGTTGGATGCTCTCAAAAAACGATGTGACTTTCTCATGGCAGTTGTCAAGGAATTGGGGCTCTTGAATGTTCAAGTAGTTCACGCGAGATCCGAGGATGCAGCACGAGGAGATCTCCGGGGATATTTTGATATTGCAACAGCCCGCGCGGTAGCAAGCATGCGAACCTTAATTGAGTTTTTACTGCCTTTTTTAAAAGTTGGAGGATACGCGCTTTGCTGGAAGGGCCCAGGCCTGGAGCAGGATCTTGCTGAAGCTAAAAGCGCGCTCTTTTTGCTGAAAGGTGAAGTAAGTGAAAATATGCGACTGGATCTTCCCGGTTATGAGCATTATGTCCAGAGTATTAAAAAAAATGCCCCTACACCAGCTCTTTATCCTCGAAAAGCCGGCGTTGCTAAAAAAATACCTTTATGAGCCGAAGGTATTAAACACATACATGCCTATTCCTGCTGCGACGGAAAGGTTAAGTGAATCAATCTGTTTATCATGCTCAATGCGAACTGAATTTCCAAAATTTGAAAAATCAGCCGGTAACCCTGTTGCTTCATTTCCCATGACAAGTGAATAAGGTTCGCATGCTCTCTTCGCAATCTCATCAAGCGAAGATGAGCCGTTGAGCATAAAAGGATAAAGAGTATGTCGATTAAACTCTAATCGGTAGCTGTCGAAATTTTGGTAAGATTTTATATTGAGAGTGAAGAGCGCTCCCATGCTGGCTCGAACAACATGTGGATCATAATAATCAGCTGCTGGTGATATAATAGCAATATTTTTAAAATTAAAGCCCAAAGCGGTGCGAAGCATAGTCCCCAGATTACCTTTATCACTTGGCTGATGCAGAACCAGGTGACGAAAATCTTGTGATAGTTCATCTCCTTGTTTTTTAAAAACAGCCGCCACATATATATTTTCTTTCCCTGAAAGCCGTGTTAAAGCTCGGTCGGCTGTTTCAATACGTATGTTGTTCTCATTGCAAAGCAAACGTAATTTGTTGATTGCCTTAGTATCATCCAATTTGCTGCTGATGAGAATGCGCTGTACTGATTTTGGTCTTTTATGAATGGCTTCCAAGCTTGGAAACAAGCCTGGAGCATAGGAGTATTCTAAACTCTTTTGATAGTTTTGAAGTTTGGGCATTTTATGTCCTCATTTTAGAAATTGTTTAATCAATGAGATTTTTCCTTCATTCAGTGGCATATATCGAAAAGGAAAATCAGTTTTCCCTTTAAAAAGAATAGCCTTTTTATGCGAAAACGTATCAAAGCTGTATTTTCCATGATATCTTCCCATGCCGCTTTTCCCCAGACCGCCAAAAGGCAAATGCGGGTTGCTTAGATGAACCAGGGTATCGTTAACACACCCTCCGCCAAAGGGTATAGCGTGAATAAGAGCATCAATTCGTTCTTGGTTTTCACAAAAAATATAGCATGCCAAAGGGTGGTCTTTCTGGTTTATTTGTCCTGCAGCATCCTCAATTGATTGAAAGGTTAAGACCGGCAAGATTGGCCCAAATATTTCTTCCTGCATAATAGGGTCTTCCCATTCAATATTTGTAAGAAGTGTAGGAGAAATTCGCTCCCCATCACCTTCACCGCCAAAAAAAACACTGCTGCCTTCTAGCAGTTTCATCAGTCGGCTGTAATGTTTCTTGTTGACTATTTTTGGCCAATCCTTTGATTTTATGGGATCTTGCCCGTAAAAATTCAACCAATAATCCCGAATCAGAGGCAGCAGTTTATCTTGAATGCTCTCGTGGACCAGTAAATAATCAGGTGCAACGCAAGTCTGACCTGAATTGATGCTTTTGCCAAAAGCAATTCTTTTAGCGGCGAGGTCTAAATCAGCGCTCTCATCTACAATGCAAGGGCTTTTGCCGCCCAGCTCCAAAGTAATGGGAGTAAGATGCTCAGCTGCTTTTTGCATCACTAATTTTCCAACTTTAGTCCCGCCTGTAAAAAATATATAATCAAATGCTTCTTCAAGCAAAAGGCTGTTTTCTTCTCTGCCGCCTAGAATAATAGCGGCCTGATCAGGACTTACCCATTCGCTTACAAGTTTCGCTATGACTTGCGAAGTGGCAGGTGAATAATTGCTTGGTTTGACTATGCATCTGTTTCCTGCCGCGATGGCACCTATTAGAGGCGTCATCGTTAATTGAAAGGGATAGTTCCAGGGCGACATGATAAGGACAACTCCATAGGGTTGGTAATAAACCATACTTTTACCTGGGAAAACAGAGATGGAACCTCGAACCCGCTTTGGTTTCATCCAAGACTTTAAATGCTTGAGTGTATAATTCAATTCTGATAAGACCATACCTATTTCGGTCAAATAGGCTTCACCAGCTGATTTTCCAAGGTCCTGTTCCAGAGATACAGAAATATCTTTTTCGTGCTCAATAATAATACTTTTAAGCTTAAGTAAGGAGTCTCTTCGGTTATGGTATTGGTTTACCCATCTTTTTCTGTGATTTTGATAAGAGAACATGTCAAGCAAATCAGCCTGATGCGCATTCTTTTGTTTCTTGACCAAAGAGTTGATTTCACTCACCATGAACCAGTTCCTCCAATAGCCTTATCGCTATATTTTTTCCATCCTGTCCGATTTCACTTACCGGTCCTACACAGGAAGGACAGCCAGCCTGGCAAGTACAATTGACAATTAACTGCTGTGCATGTCTTAGCAGGGTTGAATACATATGATAAGCTTTCTCCGCCAATCCAATACCACCAGGGCTGTTGTCATATAAAATAATGGTTGGTTTATTTGTCATGGGACTTTTTACCTGGTAAGATACAGCGATATCTCTGGGGGAACACATCAGATACAGGGGTGCTACAATACGCAAAGTGCTGCAAACTCCTAACATCCCGTTTTGCAAGCTGTCATTGCTGTAATGACTGGCAATTTTATCTTCTAATGTCAGCCACATTGCTTGTGTGTGCATATCTGTTTCCGGCAGACGGACAGGGCCGTATCCAAGACTTTCACCTGTATCAAACTTAATTTTCTTAAATATCTTGACAAGCGTGGTAACTTTTATTTCTCCATAGGCTGCATGGTTTTGTTCGAGTTCAATATCGAGCAGACTAAGGCTGAGATTTAAATCAGCATCTGTATAGTAATCCACGTTTACTTTCTTTATAAAAGCTTTACAGGCATTAAAGTCCAATTTTTCGACTTGGTACTGTACGCCTTCATGCAAATAAATTGCGTTTTCATGTAAAAGCATTGGTACAGTAAACCGGTCCATCTCACCAACGACACGTACTTGAGAGGGAACAGAGATATCCATAATCAGGAAGTTTTCTGTCATAGTACTCCGGAGACTTATTTCGCTTGCTGGAAAATCTTCATTAGCCCAGTGCCAAACCTCACCTACATGTCGTAAAATGCTCGACTCCTGGAGATATTCAAGCATGTTGCTGACACCCGGAGCGTTGCCAAAGGTATCATGGTCCTTGAAAGGAAGCTCATAGGCAGCGCATTTAAAATGGCTAAGTAATATATATAGATTGTTGGGGTTGATGAGAGCGTGTTCAGGTGACTGGCTAAAAAAGTACTCCGGATGGTTGATGATGTACTGGTCAATCGCGGCACTTGATGCCACCATGATGGTCAGCGATTTTCCCTGCCTTCGGCCGGCACGACCTGCCTGCTGCCAAGTACTGGCTATAGTTCCGGGATATCCGCATAGCAAACAAGCATCCAAAGCACCAATATCGATTCCCAGTTCAAGCGCATTGGTTGATATCACCATGTCAACCTGGCCTTGGCGCAAACTTCGTTCGATATCTTTGCGCTCTGTTGGCAAATATCCTCCCCGGTAACCGCGTACCCTTCCGGAGCGGCCTAATTGGTCGCTGACAGATTCTTTTAGAGCTTTTGTCAGAACTTCTACCTGAACTCTGCTTTTAGCAAATACAATGGTCTGAATTTTGTTTTGCAGCAGTGTAGCCGCTATCATTCGCACCTGATGAAGAGCGCTTTTTCGGATACCAAGCGGTTTGTTAACTACAGGCGGATCATAAAAAATGACATGTTTTTCGCCCAAAGGCGCCCCATTGTTATCGATCAATTGAACAGGTCTTCCGATTAATGCTTCCGCAAGTTCTTGTGGGTTGGCAATGGTGGCACTGCAGAGTATGAATTTCGGATGGCTGCCATAAAACGCGCACAAGCGTAGCAGGCGACGAATTACGTTGGCAAGGTTGCTTCCGAAGATACCGCGATATGCATGAATTTCATCGATAACTACATACTGCAGGTTTTCGAAAAGCTTTACCCACTTTGTATGGTGAGGTAATATATTTGAGTGTAGCATATCCGGGTTGGTGACAACCACATGGCCTGCTTGCCTGATTGCGCGTCTGGCTGTTGCGGGCGTGTCTCCGTCATAGGTAAAAGTTTTGATGTCTACATCAAGCGTAGTTATCAGTTCATAGAGTTCTGATACTTGATCTGAAGATAAAGCTTTGGTTGGGAACAGATAAAGCGCACGTGCATCAGGATTTTCTAAGATGGAGGAAAGCACGGGGATGTTGTAACATAAAGTTTTACCCGATGCGGTGGGTGTGACGACGACAATATCATGCCCATCGGCTACGCCTTGAATACTGCTCACTTGGTGGGTGTACAGGCGATTAATCCCGCGTTCTTTCAACGCCGTGGTAATGCGCTCATCGATAGGGAGCGAAGTCAAGTCGCCGTATATTGCGTCCTTGGCAGGTAGAATTTCCCAATTGCTTACACAGTTCATAAATTGTGAATCTTCCCGCAGTGTATCCAGTAATTGATCTAAATTCATTTTAATCCTTACAATTTGCCGCCGCGTCCGCCATATGACCCGCCTCCGCTGCTGGTGAAAGTGCTGCCGCCTCCGCCTGAAGATTTGTTTTCCTGGATACGGGTGCGTGTAACAGTCTGATACAAGTACATGTCACTGGAATTTCGAAGGCTGAGTGAGCCGGGTTTTGAATACTGATGCGCAGCCGATTGAGGTTTCGCAATTTGAAGCCTGCTTTTCATGATAAAGGCGGCTGCAGTACCCACAATGATTCCAATAACAAACATAATGGGCAGATAAGAAAAAGATCTAGAAATAGATTCTGTGATACTGGGCAGTTTTTGAGTCGTTCCCAAGGTCACTGTGCCATCATCATTGACCTGGCTGAAAGAAGAAAGCCGATTTTCAATATAGCTTAAATAAGAAGTCATAGCCCCATAGTAATTACGATCAGTTAAATAAGGGCGCAGGAGACTATCAAGAGCATCTTCGCCTTGCTCACTGAAGATTTTTATGCCAAGACCTCTGGTTGCTTCATAATACTCACCAATATCAAAATTAAAAGAGAAAATCAGTCCATTGGGATAATCACTGTAACTGCGGAATTCGTCATAGAAATCCGCTGCATACATTTGAGCAGTTTGCCCTCTGGAGTTATCTGTGGTTACGATAACTGTATCAAAATCATAAGTATCATAGATACTTTGCATCTTTTTTTCAAGGGATGCAATTTCCTGCTTGCTGAAAGTATCTGTTTGATCGACAACATGTACGAGTATCTCTGCCAATACTGATGGTAAACTAATAAAAAGAACAATGAGTAAAAAAATGACTAATTTTTTCATTTCACTAACCCCATTTTAAGCAGGACCGCTACGACAATCAATGCGGTTATCGTAAAAGAAGCTGCTATGCCAAAAATCCACCCAAAAAACTTGCTCTTTGAGTAAGGAATATTCGTGGTCAACTTGCCTGTCTGACCATTGATCGCAAAGGTATAGGATTTACCCTCTCTGATCGTTGTGATCTGCCACATTGGAAAAAGCACTGGAAGTGAGACGCCTTCATCAACGCTGATGCTTTGTCCCCGGACACTGACCGTGGCATATCCGGAAATTGTATTGCGAATCACGGTTTCAGTGGTGTTTCTAATGCGAGAATCTGCTCTTTGTTTGCAAATCTCAGGACTAACATCCGCGCGGTTGGCCATGGCTCCTGATAAGGTCTCCGGAGAAAACTCAATGGATGAAGCAACTTGATAAGGCTCCAGAGTTTCGGTTATATCATTATCTATTTTATCATTCGCATCTATGGGCAGATTTTCAAAATCCAGCGTTCCTGCACGTCTGATGAGATAATGCTGGGTTATTGTTTCCATATATTGACCAGACCGTCTTGTCAACACGCGACTTCCATTAAAAGTCATGTCTGCATCTGCTTTGCAGCTGAATAACCAGAAAGGCACATAAAGCTGTTGGATTTCGCTGATTTGATTGCGACCCTTTAAAAACATTTTCGGAAGCATTTGTTTGCCGCGAAAATAATTATAGAAGGACTTTTCTGCCTCTGCTTTACTTACTTTAAAAGGGATTATTTTTTCAGGCCTGGTGCCCGGTGTGAACTGCGCAGGAATAATAGAAGGACTTCCGCAAAATGCACAGTTGGTCGCGACGGTTGTCTCATCGGTTATTAGTTCAGCTCCGCAAGATGAGCAGGAAAAGGTTTTCGTGCGAGCGGCTTCACTAGCGCTAAATTCTCTGTCATGCATCTCCCAATGACTCGATTGTTTTGTCTCGTTTTCTTCTATTTCTGATACTTTTCGTACAACTTCTCCTGTAAAAGTGTTGCCGCAGTTATGGCATTTAAGAACTTGCTCATCACCTTGGTAGATGAGCGGCGCACCGCAAGAAGGACATTTATAAGTTAAGGTGGACATGATTTATCCTCCGTTTCTTCTATATTTGAGTTCATATTACATGGAAAGATGGGGTTTGTAAACATGAACCGGGTATACTAAGATTGTCGGCGATTATGCTTGCAGCATGGAATGTTATATGGTAGAATGAGATAGTCAAAGATAGTCAGAGTTTTTGGCGGAAGGCAGGAAATACATGCGATTAAGCGATGCGATCGAAGAATTTATAAAAATGTTGTTGGGTCAAGACGAACAGCAAATCGAGCTCAAGCGAAATGAACTAGCCGAGTATTTCAGCTGTGCCCCTTCACAGATAAATTATGTTTTATCAACGAGGTTTACGCCCGACCACGGATACGCAATTGAATCCAGACGAGGCGGAGGAGGATTTATTCGTATTATACGAATAAATCGCGATGAAGGCGAGTTGTTCAGTTATCTTATCAGTGAAAGAATCGGAAATGCGATTGATCTTAGGACTGCTCAAATTTTATTAGGACAATTAGCTGAACAAGAACAGATTACAAAGGATGAATCGGATATTATGTTTGCTGCGCTGACCCCTCAAGCATTGTCTATACCGATTCCCGAAACATTAAAAGACAACATTCGAGCAAGGATTTTGCGCAGCATGCTGATCAAAGCTGCACAGAAGACCACTGCCTAACAGGAGGTAATAAAGATGAAGTGTGACGGCTGTCAGAACAAAGAAGCGGCACTTGTGCTGCATATGATCACAAATGGACAAGTTGCCACTAGATCATTGTGTATTGATTGCGCAAAAAAAGCACATCAAGAAATGTCTCAGGCATTTTCAACCATGGGCATGTCGATGAGCGGTATGGAGGAGATGCGGGGCGCTGTAGAACAACCAAAGAGAGAGAGCTTGCGCTTGCCTAAAATGATTTGTGCCAGTTGCAGAACGGCTTACGAAGATATAGATGAAAAAACTGTGTTCGGATGTCCGAAGTGTTATCAGGCATTTCATACCCAAGTGATAGATTATCTATCCACCATACGTGGATCGGAAAACCAATTAATTGAAACTGCCGCTTTGGAAGATGCTCCGGTTATTAAAAAGCGCAGCACCGAATCAGATTTGAGAGAGCGGCTAAATGATGCCTTGCGTTCAGAGAATTATGAGCAGGCTGCTAATTTGCGCGATCGTCTTAAAGAAATGGTTGATTCAAACACAAATGGGGTGCAATCTGAGGATGTCTGAAAATACACTTCGATGTTTTATTGATTTAAGGCGAAACGATATTGAGTTTCCTTTTGTGACTACAATGCTTGATGTTGAAAAGCAATCCATGCAGAATAAAGTCTCAAGATTGTTAACTGAGCAAAGCGACAGGTGGATTATGTATTCCCTTGCCAATTTAGATGAAGACATGAGAATGACGCTCGAGGATACTGAGCTTGTTGATAAAGATTTGCTTCAATATAAAGATTCGGCTATTTTTATCAAAGAGGACAGGTCAGCTCTCATCTGTGTGAATATGGAAGATCATATTTTGATCCGTGTAAAGGCTCGTTATGGCGAGGAAAAAATTGGAATCCGAGATGCTAAAGATATAGCTCTCATGCTATCAGATGGCACGGCATTCGCTAAGGACGATAGAATTGGCTGGTTGACAGCTAAACCACAGTATGCGGGTACGGGATTGCAGGTTACTTATCTATTGCATTTGCCAATGCTGACAATGATGCAGCAAATTAAGGCAAATGCTGCAAAAATCAATACTGCTCATCGGTTTTTATTAAGATCATTTATTGACTTAGATGATAAAAATGCTGCGGCTTTGTATTATTTCAAAAATTTGTTCACTGCTTATAGTGACAGTGACAAATTGCTGCTGGCTATTCATGAAATAAGTAAAGAAATTACCACCAAAGAAGATAATTTGCGCCAAAAAATTCTTAGATTTACCAGCCGTTCAATTTATTCTGATCAGATTTATCGGGCTTACGGTATTCTTAAGTACGCAAGACGGCTTACTCAAACTGAGTTTTTAGCTTTTTGGTCTAAAATTCGACTTGGTGCCAATGCCGGACTTTTGCCTATAAAGACTAACTTGGTTGACAGCCTTCTTGGTTTGACAACCAAAACGATGCTTATTGAAAAATCAGATGGCGTTCATGATGATCATGCCATACATTTTAATCGCGCTGATACCGTCAGGGAAGCGCTTAACGGAGGAATATAATGCCTATTTTTGGGAAATTTGATGAAAGCGCGAAGCGCTCGATAGATTCAGCGCGCAATGCTGCCATAGCGCTGAGACATAAATTAATTGGCACTGAGCACCTGCTATGCGGTTTGCTCAAAGAAGCAAGAGCGGATGCGCCGGCATTGCCCAAAGGGCTGACGCTTGCATCTGTTCAATACACAATCGTACAAATAGTTGGGCAGGAAGATGTGGGTCCTCAAATGCTCGAACTTTCACCGCTAATGAAAAAAGTACTTGAAGACAGCGTGAACGAATCTCACCGAATGGGTTCACAGACGGTTCTTGCTGCGCATTTGTGGATAGCTCTTCTATCACAGGAAGACAGCACAGCCGTTCGTGTACTTAACATTTTAGGCTGCGATATCGAAAACATTCGGGCAAGTGTTCTGGAGTCCTTGATGGAGAAAGAGAACAAGGGAGAAGACGCGGAACAAAAGCTTTTATCGAAATTTGGCCGAGACTTAACTCAATATGCCCGCGACGGGAAAATCGATCCCGTGATTGGCAGAGATAATGAGATTGAACGAATTGTTCAAATAC
>JAAZEI010000029.1 GCA_012512355.1 Clostridiales bacterium
AAAACATGCGGAAAAGAGCTGAGAGCCTTGTTTTTTGGCTAGCACAAGAGTTTTTTCTTTCTTTGGCTGACCTTTTTCTCACATTTGGGCAGACTTATCCTATCAAGGCTTGCAAATTACGTCCTGCCCGTGCACAACTGTACAAGTTTGAACTGGCAAACAGCATATGAGCACGATTCAGGTTTTTGGCTATCCCCTTGTATACTGTCTTCCCAAACCCACATCGCACTTTCAGAAAACGAAACGGAAACTCTACCTTGCTGCGCACCGCTGACTTCTGCCGTTCAATCTTCTTTTCCCAAGCCTGACCGTCATTTGTATGTTTTCGATAGGTATGACCGGGCCGCCTATTAATGCGATAGTCAATTTGTGATAGCTTTGAGTCCTTGCTTATTTCTTCTCTTTTTTCAATCCCCAGGTAGCCCGAATCTCCATAAACCACATGGTCGTCCTGACGGATTAGCTTTGACGCCATGGTCACATCATGCACATTGGCACTCGTTGCTTCTACCGCGGTCACATAACCCGAACCTGCATCCACACCAATATGCACTTTCATCCCAAAACGCCACTCATTGCCCTTCTTCGTCTGGTGCATTTCAGGGTCACGTTCTTTCTTCTCGTTCTTAGTAGAAGTTGGTGCGTTGATGATGGTCGCATCGACAATTGTGCCACCCCGCATCATCTGACCAGCCCCTTCGAGCGCGCGGTTGATTCCTTCAAACATCGCTTTCCCAAGACCATTTTCTTCCAGCAGACGTCTGAAGTGCAAAAGGGTCGTGGCATCCGGTGCTTTCTCACTCATGAAGTTAATTCCCATGAACTTGCGCATGGCATAACTGTCATAGATAGCGTCTTCTACCCCTTCGTCAGACAGGCTGAACCATATCTGCAGCAGGTACATCCGCAGCATCTTTTCAATCCCCATCGGCGGACGGCCACGCTTGCCGCTAAAATAATATGGCTGAATCAAAACCACCCATTCATCCCAGGGAATAATTTCATCCATAATATCCAGAAACTCTTCGCGTTTGGTTATTCTGGTTCTTCCGCTGTATTCAATATCACTGAATGTCTGTTGTTTCATGATTTCTTCTCCAAACACTTCTTTGATTTTTTATGCAACTATTTTACCATAAAAGTGCTTTGGGATGGAATTAATCAGTGATTCCCTAAAAGAAGGACTTGTGAGGATAAAGAGCAATCCTATTATGTTTGAAGAATTGATGGAGATATTAGAATATAATTATAACCGTATAGATTTTATTGATGAGACAATTGATTTAGGGTTTGACTGTCCGCTTGATGTGCACTGTCAATATACACGAGACCAAATATTTGTAGCACTCGATTATATGAGACCCAATGTTATCAGACAAGGTGTGATGTGGTTGCCTGAAAAGAAGATTGATGTATTTATCAATACTCTCAATAAATCAGAAAAGGACTATTCACCCACAACGATGTACAATGATTACTCTATTAATGAGTGGATGTTTCATTGGCAAAGTCAAAGTACAACATCAGAGGAGTCACCCACAGGGCAACGTTACATAAATCATCGCCAACAAGGCAGTAAAGTATTGCTCTTTGTACGAGAATTCAATACGGATATAGCCGGCACGTCACCCTTTACATTTCTTGGTTTGGCTGACTATATGTACCATGATGGCAGTCGCCCGATGAATATTACATGGAAGCTTGAAAAACCGATTCCTGCAAGGTTTATTAAAAAGACGAGCAAACTGGTGGCAGGATAGATAAATATTATTGTGAGAAAATATAAACAGTCGTAAAGACTTTTATGGTTATATTTACTTCATTATCTAAAATGTAGTATGCTTTTCAAATCAAACAATTATTTTGAAAGCATAATATCGAGAGGGATTAACTTATGCGCTACACCGACATCAACTCTGAAACCATCGACCGCTGGGTCGACAACGGCTGGGAGTGGGCGCAGCCCATCACGCCCGAGCAGTATGCCGATGCGAAAAATGGGCAGTGGGACATTGTGCTCACGCCCACCAAGCCGGTGCCCAAGGCATGGTTTCCCCAGCTGGCGGGCTGCAGGGTGCTGGGGCTGGCCTCGGGCGGCGGGCAGCAGATGCCGATATTCGCAGCTCTGGGCGCTGCCTGCACCGTGCTTGACTATTCGCAGCGGCAGCTTGACAGCGAGCTGCTGGTGGCGCAGCGAGAGGGCTACGCCATCAAGGCGGTGCGCGCGGACATGACGAGGCCCCTGCCGTTTGCGGATGAAAGCTTTGACCTGATATTTCACCCGGTCTCCAACTGCTATATCCAGGAGGTGCTGCCCCTGTGGCGCGAATGCCGCCGCATCTTACGAGGGGGCGGCCTGCTGATGGCGGGGCTGGACAACGGCATCAACTTCCTGTTTGATGAGGATGAAAAGGAAATCAAGTACAGCCTGCCCTTTAACCCGCTCAAGGATGACCGGCAGATGAAGATGCTGCAGAGCACGGACAGCGGCGTACAGTTCTCCCACTCGATTCAGGAGCAGATAGGCGGGCAGCTGCAGGCCGGCTTTACCCTGAAAGACCTGTATGAGGATACGAACAGCAGCGGGGTGCTGAAAGATTTTGGCGTGCCCACCTTTTGGGCGACACTGGCAGTGAAATAGGAGGAATGCCTGTATCAGGCGGCACATGAATCACCTAGCCGAAATACGAAGAAGGCGGGGCGCACTCAATCGTACGATGCGCCCTAAGCTGCGCCAGGTTGGTGCCCCAACTTTTAACTATATGCCTAAAAACCTAATCATGCAGGTATAAAGTCACCGTGACCATATCGCCGCCACTTTTGCCTATGGCGTCTCTGATTTTTTTATTGATGGAGATAATC
>JAAZEI010000229.1 GCA_012512355.1 Clostridiales bacterium
ATTTGGCGCGGAGCGGCCGCCAATTCTGACATGAGCATTTCAAGAGCGGTCTTGCCGACTTCGCTGCCTAAAAAATTTTCCGCCATCTTATTCAGTCCTCATCAAAAAAAAACCGAAAACCTTTCACGGGGTTTCCGGTCTATAAAAGTGGTTGCCTCATTAGGATTCGAACCTAAACAAGCAGTTCCAGAGACTGCTGTGCTACCGTTACACCATGAGGCATCTGTAAAAAGGGATTTATAGAATATCCAAGATTGCCCCTGAAAATCAACCCGCTTTTTTATTTCAGTTAATGCGCAATGGCATCAACACATATATGAAAGGTACCGAACACTTTATCAGCGCAGGACTATGGCCGTCATTCAACTCGATAAAAACTTCGTCATCATCAATGTTTTTCAATGGATCCATCAGATATTCCGGATTAAAAACAATCGATATTTCTTTACCGGCGTATTTGATCGGGACGGTGTCGCGCCCTTCTCCGACATCTGGAGTGTTGCTGTTGATGACCAACTGATTCGCTGAAAAAGTAAGTTTAGTGGAATTAGATTTATCTGTCGTCACCACTGACACGCGCCGCAGCGCTGACAGCAAGGCGCTTCTGCCTACAACCACGCGCTCTTCGCTTGAAGCCGGAATTACCTGACGATAGTTTGGATATACACCATCTATAAGTTTACTGCTGATCATTATGTCGCCAAACTCAAAAATAGCCTGATTTTTTTGTGAGTAAATTTTAAGGTCTCCCTCACTGCCCAGAACGCGCATCAACTCACTAACTGCCTTAACCGGCAAAATCATCTCTATTTCCGCTTCAGCCGGAAATTCAATCTCCTGCTCAACAAGTGAAAGCCTACGACCGTCAGTGGCCACCATTGTCAGCTTACCGTCTTTAAACGCCATAAGCACACCGTTGAGAACGCGGCGCGTTTCATCCTGTGATACGGCATAGCAGGTCTTGCGAAGCATTTCCCTAAAAACACCCTGATCGATGCTGTAGCTGAATTTTCCCTCAGCAATAGGCACCGGAGGAAAATCGCGCGTGGACAAGCCTATGATCTTGAAAAAAGACGAACCTCCCTGCAATACCGTCACATCTTCATCATCAGTTTCAAAAAGTATGCGCCCCTCATCAAGCTCACGAATAATTCCCGCAAGTCTACGCACAGGCAATGTAGTGCTTCCGGGATTGTCGATCTCACACTCGACATAACATCGTTCCGAGATGTCTAAATCCGTAGTCGTGATGCAGAGTCTTCCTTCCTCGGCATGCAGCAGCGCGTTCTGCAGGATCATAAGCGACCCTTTATTTGACGCGACGTTCTGCACTTTCTGCAACCCTTCAAAAAAACTCGCGCGCGGTATTGAAAATTTCATCTTTCTCAAACTCCTTTGCTCAAAATGACTACACGCCATGAAAAGTGAACCATTCTACCTGCTAATAATATATAAAGTAAAGAATGATTAGTATTATCAGTAGAGAAAAAAATAGTTTCAATTAATTTCATAAATGCTTGTAAGGAAGAAAGTTAAGTCTGATTTTTAATTAAAAGAAAGCTGTTGACAACACGACGATAAAAGATTGTAAAAACAGATCATGTAATAGAGGCTGTTTATAAAACACGAGTGCTTGAAAAATAATGAACAAGATAAAATAAGAAAATTGAAAGGTTATTACAGAATGAATGCGGCTTAAAGATTCAGATTTGGAAAGAAACTGGATCTCGACCAAGTTTTCTGGTTATTTCTCGCACTGAGGTACGCAGATCTTCTTCTACCTGTATCCTATCCTGTATGGTCTTGCAGGCGTGTACGACAGTGGCATGAGTTTTTCCAAAAGAATTTGCTATTTCCGGCAGAGAAGAGCGAGTCAACTTTCGGCAAAGAAACATTGCAATCTGGCGTGGCGCGGAAACTGACCGCGGACGACGTTTGCTTGACATGTCGGTCATGCGCAAGTCGAAATAATCTGCCACCATACGCTGAATATCGTCAAAAGAGAGATCTTTCTGTCGTTCTTCGCTCAGAAGATCCTTAAGAAGATTGCGCAAGATGTCGATATTTAGAGAAATTTGATTGTTGAGTGATGCGAACGACACCACCCGCGTCAATGCACCTTCCAGACTGCGTACGTTTGATTTTATATTGTCAGCGATGAATACAAGCAGGTCATCAGGGATGCGTATTTTATTAAGCGAGTGCTTATACTGCAGAATGGCGAGTCGCGTCTCGAAGTCTGGCGATTCGATTTCTGTGACCAGTCCCCATTCGAAACGCGACACCAATCGCGGTTCCAGACCGGGCATCTCACGCGGCGGCATATCGCTGGTCATGATGATCTGTTTATGCGCGTCGTAAAGGACGTTAAAAGTGTGGAAAAATTCCTCTTGCAAGCTGTCTTTGCCGGCTAGAAACTGTATGTCGTCCACCAGTAGCACGTCAGTGCTGCGGTATTTGTTGCGGAACTCCATGGTAGTGCGGGTTTTTAAGGATTCAACATACTCGTTTAAAAGTGTTTCTAAACAGACATAGCTCACCGACATGCCGGGAGAGTTAAGCACACGATGACCGACCGCCTGCATCAGGTGTGTCTTGCCTATACCTGTCTGACCGTAGATGAAGAGCGGATTATAGGCGCGTCCCGGCGACTGGGAAACGCCCAAGGCGGCGGCGTGCGCAAAACTGTTTGAAGGGCCGGTAACGAAATTTTCGAAAGTGAAAATAGGATTGAGCGGATTGGCGGAGCCATTGCCATTAAATTTGCCGCGCCGCCGCGCCGCCGGTTTAGGCTCAAATTTTACAGCGGGTTTTTCCGTTGGCATATGCTCATCGCGATGCTCCTTAACCGTGAAAGCCAACGAAATGTCGCCGGCCGCTCCGGAGGCTTTCAAAGCGTCGAGGATATAGGCGCTGTAATTATCTTCAATCCAGTTTTTACAAAACTCGTTGTCAACGCTTAGCGTTAAAGACAGACCTTCTAAAGACTGCGGTTGAATGATCTCTATCCATCGCGCATAAACATTGCCGTTGAGCACACCTTTTAATTGGTCGCATGCCTTTAACCATAAATCATGATAATCCATAGGGAAAACACTCGATAAACAGGTCCTAAATTCAATCCAAGCCGCAGAATAGTTGAACCACATTTGAATCAGACGTACAAGGGTAAAAAATAATCAATCGGTTAACAGGTTATCAACAGGCTGGACATATATGCCTAACAAGCCCCAATCAAAGTATTTACGTCATCGCAGTAAGATCATTTTCAAAACCGTTGCAGCATGGGCAGGCAAGTTATTGACAGGTGCGCGGCTAATGAAAGGTGCTGAAAACACAACGGAGTGAAAACATAACATGTTGTTTATAAATAGTTTACATCAACAAGGTTTAACTTTTTAAGGCAGTTTTTTCAAAATCAGCAACTCAAAGCATTTTTACCCGTGACCAGATACATGAAGGGAATGTTCTTAAGTTGTAAAAATTTAGGTTTTCAAGCTGCGCGGGTATCGTGCGAGTTTTGATAAAAACCGCAATTTTATTAACAAAGGCAATAAAAGCTAAAAAAACCCGTTTCAATAACAGTGTACACGGTTAATTAAAAGCATTGGAGGGGTTCGCATGAAGGGTTATTTCTCGCACGGTGATTTATCGGGGCGCGAGTGTTCGGGTGCGCTGAAAATTTTGGCGGCCGCAGCGGTGATGGCGGCAATGCACGGGTTTGGGCAGGAGACGCGCGGCCAAGACGGACCACTCGCGCGTCCCGCGCGCTCCATGAATTACGGCAACTGGGTCGGGCGGAGAGTGATGACTAAAGAGTTCATTGATAAAGTCGGCATTACCGGTGAGCAGTCTGCCAAGCTCAAGACTTCGATGGAGGGGATTGAGAAAAAACTGAAAGAGTTCGAAAGCGAGATCAGCAAATTGTCCGTCGAGCAGGCGCGGCTGGCCAAAAAAATATTGAACGAGCCGGGCGCGGATGCGGCAGAGATAATGGGGATCATAGAAAAAATAGGCTCGATGCGCACGGCGCAAGCCAAAGCGAACACGCAGATACTGATAAATATACGTGACACTTTGACAGAGGATCAGCGCAAGACAGCCAGCACGATTATCGCGGAGGAGGGGCGTCGGCGCATGAGAGAGCGGAGGGCGCGCAGGCAGCGGGCCGAGCGCGGGGAACGCGGTCAACCGGGGCCGGCCGCCCCGGCGCGGCCGGCCGCGCCGCAAGGCTGGTGAACACCGGCGCATCTCTACTTTGTTGCCGCGCATTGCTTGGAACCATCCCGAAGAAGTTGCCCAAGCTCATGTTTTTTGATATCATACCTCATTATTTCTAATGGGGGAGTTATCATGCAACGTTGTCTTTGGTTTGGTCTTGCGGTATTTGCGCAGATTTTTGTCGTGCTGTCGCAAACCGCGGTCTCCGGTCGCTTCGTGCGTGTGGAAATACCGAAAGAAAAGGCAACGCTCTCGCTGGCCGAGGTGGAGATTTTTTCAGGCGGGGCCAATGTGGCACTCAAGGGGCGCGCATCGCAGAGCAAAACCGCCCATGGCGGCGTGGCGCAACGGGCTATCGACGGCAATAAAAACACGCGCTGGTCCGGCGGCTCCATTACCCACACCCCAGAGAATCAGCCCAACCCCTGGTGGGAGGTGGATCTTCGCCGGGATTTTCCGATCGAGCGGATCGCGGTTTGGAATCGCGTTGAGGAAGCGGAGCGCCTGAAAGACGCCTCAGTGATGATCATCGGGACGGATCGCAAAGTGAAGTGGGAGCGGACGCTGGCGGATCCCAAGCCCGCCGAAAACCGCCTCGTGGTAGACGCAGCCGTGAAAACCGCGGCGGCGGGCAAAATAATTCCGCGCAAAATCGAGCCGGCCACGGACGCGGAGGTGCGCGCGGCGTACGTGAAGAAGGATCACTGGATCACGACCGTATTGGCGACGCAGGAAAAACTTGAGGCTTTTCGCAATCTGAAACCTGTCACTTCTCGGCTTTTAAAAGATTTTCCAGAGGCTCGCGCTGACATCATGGAGGAATTCGCGGGAAGCGACATTTACCAAAGAAAACAGTCCGGCGAGCTGGCGGAGCTGGCGCGGCGTTATCTAGG
>JAAZEI010000230.1 GCA_012512355.1 Clostridiales bacterium
CGCTTCTGTATACGGCTGACAGCCTGGCGCAGCTGCTCTTTGCTGCCCACCTGCAAAACCATGTGAATGGTCATGGTTCCATTTTTATTTGCTTTCATGGAAACCGCGCTTACAGGAGCGCCCAAATCAGAAACGAATACTGTGATTTCTCCAAGCAAACTCGGGTGATCATAAGCCACAATCCGAACTGCTGCATTGAAAATTCCTGTTCCCTCATCAGCCCAACTCACCCCAATAGAACGTTCGGGCTCTGAATTGATGGCGTTTACGCAGTCAGCTTTATGCACTGTGACACCCCGGCCCCTGGTGATGTACCCTATTATTTCATCACCAGGTACAGGGTTGCAGCAATGTGCAAAGCGCACCAGCATACCGGCTCCGCCTTCGACATAAATTCCGTGTGTAGGCTTGCCCTGGTTTAATACTTCTTTGGGTTCGGGAAGAGTTGGGGTTTTCTTTTCTGTCTTTTCAGTTGCGCTTTTTTGCTCCTCAATCAGGCGTGATATAACATAAAGCGAAGTCAATCCGCCAAAACCTACGGTAGCAAAAAGTGTCTCCAGGTCAGGTATGCTATATTTTTTATAGATAACGTCTACATATTCTGCCTTCGTGAGTTCTCCCAGCTTCACGCCGCGCCTCTTGGCTTCACGCTCAAGCATGTCTCTGCCCTTGCTGATATTCTCACCGTGCAGCTCTTTTTTAAAGAACTGACGGATTTTCGCCTTAGCCTGCTGAGTCTTCACGACTTTCAGCCAATCCATGCTCGGACCTTTTGAGGCGGACGAGGTCATAATTTCTATGCGGTCACCTGTCACCAGCTCAGTATCCAGAGGAACAATTCTGCCGTTCACCTTGGCACCCACACAGGCATTGCCCACAGCTGAGTGGATACGGTATGCAAAATCAAGCGGCGTTGCACCGCGCTGCATGTTGATGATGTCACCCTTGGGCGTAAATACGAAGACTTCACCGCTAAACAGGTCTGTCCTCAAACCATCGATAAATTCCTTGCTATCCCTTGTTTCCGACTGCCAATCAAGGATTTGTCTGAGCCAATAGAGTTTTTTATCCAGCCCGCTGCCCGCGACGCCTTCCTTATAGTTCCAGTGCGCGGCAATACCAAACTCAGCCACCTGGTGCATCTCAAAGGTACGCACCTGCACTTCAAAGGGGGTGGGGATGGTTCGGCCGCCAATCAAAGTGGTGTGCAGTGATTGATACATGTTGTTTTTGGGCACAGAAATATAATCTTTGAACCGACCCGGAACTTGATTCCACATGGTATGCACAGCACCCAAAACAGAATAACAATCCGGAATGGATTCAACCAAAACCCTGACAGCAATCAAGTCGTAAATTTGATCAAAGTGCCGATTTTGAATAACCATCTTGCGATAAATGCTATAAAGATGTTTTGGACGGCCTTCGATTTCAAAATTCTTGATACCAAGCTCCGTCAATTTTTCACTGAGTGTGGCTATGATTGTTTTTATTTGGTCTTCGCGCTCTACGCGCTTGATACCTACTTTATGAGCTACTTCGCGGTACCCTTCCGGGTCGATATAGCGCAAAGCTAAGTCCTCAATCTCCTGCTTGATGGTATAAACGCCCAAACGGTGAGCAATTGGCGCATAAATATCAAGCGTTTCATGGGCGATGACCACTTGGCGATCGACGGGCTGGAAAGCAAGAGTGCGCATATTGTGCAGCCGATCTGCCAGCTTGATTAAAACAACGCGTATGTCCCTGCCCATGGCCAGTATCATTTTGCGCAGCGATTCTGCCTGCTGCTCTTCACGGTCTATGAAGTTAAGCTGACCCAGCTTGGTCACGCCATCGACAAGTTCACCGATCTCTTTGCCAAACTCTTTTTCAATGACTTCCTGGGTGACCCCTTCGACATCCTCAATCGTATCATGCAACAGACCCGCCGCTACGGTGGGAGCATCGAGCATAATCTCTACCAGTATACTGGCGACGCTTTGAGGATGGGTAAAATAGGGCTCGCCGCTCTTTCTTGTTTGCCCTTCGTGGGCCTGTTTTGAAAAATTAAACGCTTTTTCGACCACAGCCAAATCAGCACCCGGATTATATTGCTGCATGCGGGTGAGCATCTCTTCAAGAGACAGACATTCAAATCTGCTGTGTGCCACGTAAACTCCTCACTTCAATAACTTAAAAATTAAACTATCCCTGGGGTCCGCCTGTTTAACCGGTAACATCTTGATACTGCTCCCATGAAGCTCTATTAAACCGATCTCCTCAAGGATTTTGGCTGCGGCCATGCCTCTTTCGAGGTCAGGACTCACTTCTATTATACACTGACCGCCCCGCAATTTGATATAGATCTCTCGCAGTTCGTCCACGCTATGACGCAGAGATGAAATCAAAGACACAAGCGCTTGGCTTTGCTCCGCCGCATACAGGATGGCCTGTGGCAGCAGGGCTTGAACATAGGCAGCTTCACGTGAATTGAAAACGCCATCACAAAAATAAAATGATTCACAGGGTGCATGGATTGCATGCAGAGGGGTGTTGCATAAAATCACATTCGCACCCCGACGGTCTGTGTGGCTGCCGACAGCGGTCTTAAAATTGGGGTAAAGTCTATGCATCTCGTTGGCTGTGCTCTCGCACCGACAAAAAAGAATGCTGCCGTATGCTCCCTTCACCGCTAAGGTCTGTGTTAGGCGCACAGGTATCGGTTCTCTATTCGACAAAATACCATCAACATCCTGCATCATCGTCTGCCGCTCAAGCTTCATATCTCTTAAAAATGCTGTCTTTGCCGCCTGGTAAGCCTGCAATTGAAACTGGGGCGTGATACGATTTTGAAACTCATTAATACTTAGCTTCACAACAGCACGAAGATTAGGCGGCAGGCTGGCAAACTGTTCCCCAAAACCAAACCCTATCCCCTCCTTGATCTGCGAACCTTGCTTAAAGCTGACCTTCAAGTGTTTTAAATCAGCCCCTACTCTGCGGGCGTTTAGTACTTCTACTCCTTCAAACAGAAAACTAGGACTGGGATTCCCCATACCGAAAGGCTCTAACAGTTCAAGTTTTTTTATGTTGTCAATTGTCACATCAGAAAGATTCAGAGTTGAATCATACTTAATCTGAGCACTCAGCGGCCTGCCCTCAAGCTGTTTGATGACTGCTTGTTCAAATCTGCGCCTAAGCTCCGGTATATCTTTCACTGCAGCAGTGAGGCCAACCGCCGCCCCGTGCCCTCCAAAGCGCAAAAATAAATCCCTACAGCTATCAAGCGCTGCGTACAAATCAATACCGCCAGCCGTACGTCCTGAGCCGGTTACCAACTCTCCTTCTTGGGACAAGACAAGGCAAGGCAGGCTAAATGTTTCTGCCAGGCGGCCAGCGGCCAGGCCAACCAATCCCTTATTCCACCCTTCAGCGCATAAGAGGATGCTGTGACGATGAAGTAAACTGACATTCTCGAGCATCTGATGACACGAATCAATGAGAGAGCGTTCTTCCTTCTGGCGCAGCATATTGAGCTCATTTAAAAGCTGAGCCAACTCTTCGGCTTCAAGAGGATTGCTTGTTTGAAGCAAGTCAACCGCATCCCTGGCTGTACCCAGTCTTCCGCCTGCATTAAGTCTGGGCGCCAAAGCAAAGGCAACCCTGTCTGAGCTAATAGGTTTGCCCTGGGCAAGCCCCGATACCTTAATTAGCGCATTCAAGCCAGGGCGATTTGAGTCAGCAATTGACTTTAATCCAAACGAAGCAATCACGCGGTTTTCATCTATCAAAGGAACCAAATCAGCAATGGTAGCCAAAGCCGCCAGATCAAGCTGTTTGATGGCAAAATCAAGTCCATGCAAAGCATAGCTTAACTTCCACGCTGTGCCAGCACCGCACAGTGATGGAAAAGGATACTCTCCAAGCATTGGGTTAATCACTGCATCTGCCTGCGGCAGCACGTCCGGTGGCTGATGATGATCTGTGACAATCACTCGCATGCCCAGCTTCTTTGCTAGAGCTATCTCCTCTACAGAGGATATCCCGCAGTCAACCGTCAGCAGCAGTTCAGCCTGTGAGGAGAGTTTACGTATCGCATCTATATTCAGACCATAGCCTTCCTGATGCCTGTCTGGGATATAGATGATGCATTTCAAACCGGCCGCTTTTAAAGTCTCCCGGGCGATGATGCTCGAAGCAATCCCATCCACATCATAGTCTCCGTAAATAACAGCTCTTGCTTGTCGATGTCCCAAAGCCCTGATAAGCCCGACAGCTTCTTGCATACCCTCCAGCAGAAAAGGATCATGCAAAGCGTCCAAAGAAGGATGCAAGAAATCTTTGGCCTCCTGGCTCGTTCTGACTCCTCTTGCATACAGCAGACCGGATAAAAAATCTTCATATCCCGGCAAACTGCAAGTTTGTGCACGTTTGATAAATTCCTGCATCTCTTCTCCTTGTATCATTGCTTGTGACTGTTATATAGATGTCATCACCCTTATCCATATCAAAAGATAATCCAAAATTTTATACAAATAAGTTAATATATTCATACATCAAAGCAACAGTCAATGAGGCAATATAAGTCAGCACCTCATGAAACCCATCAACCAATTCTAACATAAATAAAAAGGAAGGCGCAGACAAGTCAGCGCCTTCCCGGTTAAATGAATTACTTTCTTTTATTCATTCGCGGTGAGTAATCAAGCCATAGTTTACTGGTGAGGGTTCTGGCTGAGTAAAGAGAGACCAGAAGACCAACCACCAAAGGAGACAAAGCGTAGACAAATTTAATGTTGCCGCTAAACAAACCTGCAATTATGAACAAGCCTGCAAGTACAGTAGAAGCAATCCGAAGGCCATCTGTGCTTTTGACAGCCTTATCAACGACCATCTCATTGCTCATATCACGAATGGAGTTGGAGTGACGCAGGTCTCGTATTTCTCGGATAACAGGCAGACTCTGCGCAAAGGTAAACGCCACGGAGAATATCACCATGATGGGCATGATATTCGCCTGGGGGAGGATCATGCTAAGGATGGCAACGATAGCAAGGGTCAGCACCTGGTCATGGAGAGTGACAATACCAAGTACAAGGCCGGTGGCTGCATTATACCTAACTGCCGCAAAGATAAAGGATGTTACAGCGACAGCAACTATGCTGACAAACAACGCGTTTAAACTGACCATGTCTCCTGCGCCGGCCTGGAATTTCATTCCAATCTGCAGCAGGGATAGAACCAGACCCACCAGAGTAACAAGTAAGGAAGGGATAAGAACTTTATATGCATCCATTTTTTTATTCACAGTGCTGCCTCCTTCTTGGCGGTTACGCCGGTATACAAAGAGGAATTTGTACCAAATATAGTGATGGCTGAACCAAGCAATACTTTCAGACCAATGCCGATGAGAATCAGATCAATTAATAAACCCATCGCAAAGATGCGCATGAACGAACCAATCTGCTGCTGATCGACGATAATCAGCACGACCGCGATTAAAAGCAAACCTACCAGTGTATCAATAGCTACTTTTCCGCTGCCGCCATAAGCTTCTTTAAGAGATTGCCGGATTGCGCGTCCGCGCACCAAATCACGTTTCATGCTGCGATAGAGTATCATCAGAGCAAACACCAGCAAACCAAAGCTGCCATAGATCGCCAGCAAGGTCACTGTCGTAAAGCCGCTGTTGAGAAGAGCCGCAAAGAAATGTACAGAAATTAACTGAATAATCATAAGCCAAACTGCTATGAGACCACCCATACGGAAGGTAAACAAGGCATAAAGCATCACCAGCAGAACAGCTATTCCCAGACTGATTATCAACATGTTTTGAACATTCGCTCCAAAAATCGGCAAACCCTTTAAAGATTGATCTTCAAGCTTAAGATCAAGCGGAAGGGGGCCATACTGCATCATGGAAGCGTAGGCGAGAGAGGTTTCATCATTAAAACCCGGCAATGATGCCTGTCCATCCACCAAAGGCACATTTATTCCGGGGGATGCGACAGCTACACCATCAATCATCAGACTAATACTCTGCCCCAGCAGTTCAGTGGTTTTGTCGGCAAAAATCTGTTTGCCTTCATTATCCAGCAAAAAGCTGATGGCGTAACTATCTTCGTTAGGGGTAGGCCCATAGGCTGCCTGTTTGACGCGTTCGTGATTTAAGAATGCAATGCCCTCCGGATCAGCAAGAGCAAATTCACCTTTCGCGGCTAACATTTCAAAAGCATGATCATGTGTGCCGTCGAGGGGAAGACTGAGGCGAATCTTGTTTCCTTCGACTACTTCAGCCTGAGCGCTGTTCCATCCGCCAAAAAGCAAACGCTTTGTGAGAACATTCACCGTGTCACTCAACTGTTCTTCGCTTGGAGCGGCACCCTCTTCTGTTACAATGGCATAGGTCTGCACTCTGTTTTCACCAAGGTCAGTTCCGGGTACCAATGCTTCACGCCAGCTGCTTGACTCCAAGGGGGTAGGAATCCATGCCAGCAATTTATAAAGGCCATCTTGATCAAGCTTCATTCCGCTGACGCCAATGACGACTGAAGCGAGCGTTAAAATTAGGATGACAGCGAGTGTGATGGCTGCAATCGCCTTGCTGTTGGGCTTTTTTTTGATTGTTTCAACAGGTTTTGCCATTTTTATATTACCTTTCTATTTTCAACAATATAGCTAAATGCGTTCAACCCTTTACCCCGCTTCATCAGAATAGTGAAAAGCATAATAGGCCAACAAATAATAAGAAAAAAATTGCTCCGGAACAGCCTGGTCATCCAGGGCGGTTGATTGTTCCGGTACCTGCCCCCGGAGTAGACTTGATTCACTATTGGAGTGCTTAATCTGAGGGGCTGTATCGGAAATCGCCATGGTTTGCGCAGGCATGGCCATAGACTGTTTATAGCCCGATTCACAATCCGCTTTGGCAGCAGCATCGCTGACCATTAAACTCATGGAAAATAAAAAAGCGCAGCACAAAAGGCCAAGCCATACAAGCCTTGTCTTCATGCCAAGCCCTCCCTCCACAACCACAGCCAACCATTGTAACTATAGCGCGCATTATACCTTAAACATCCTAATCCGTAAAGTTTAAGGTTTGCCGGTTATCCCCCTTTGTTTGAGGCCGAATGAAGCAGATACCATTCAAAAATATCGCTTGACAGGCATTGACAGCTATGCTATTTTATTTAGGCACTCATTGTGCGTGCGGTCATGGCGGAACTGGCAGACGCGCTAGATTCAGGTTCTAGTGAGCTCACGCTCATGGAGGTTCAAGTCCTCTTGACCGCACCAAAAAGGCTGTTCTTTGTAGTACGATTTCGTATTCAAAAAGACGGTCTTTTTTTAATGCACAAATGCTCTGCCATGAGCATTGCTGAAACCATCTTCTTTTTATGGTATGATAAATTGATACAGTCTCACACGATCTCACACGATCGAAATCCTCAATTTAACCCGTAGTCATCAATAAGGAGGCCACACATGCATAATCAACTGCGAAAATTCATCGAAAAGAGCGACAACATCGTATTCTTTGGAGGTGCGGGCGTTTCTACCCAAAGCGGCATCCCTGATTTCAGGAGCACAGATGGTTTGTATCAAGAAAGCTTTGCAACTCCTCCTGAAACAATACTCAGTTATAGTTTTTTTATCAGCCGCACATCTGACTTTTATAAATTTTATAAAAAGAAAATGCTGTTTCCCGGTGCACTGCCAAACAAAGCGCACATCGCTTTGGCCCACCTTGAGAACGTGGGGAAAGTAAAAGCAGTGATCACGCAAAACATCGATGGGCTGCACCAGATGGCAGGCAGCAAGCAGGTATATGAACTGCATGGCAGTGTTCATCGCAACCACTGCATGCAATGCGGAAAATTCTACCCTTTGGGCGATGTGCAAGATATAAAAGATGTCCCTCGCTGCAATTGCGGCGGCATCATCAAACCCGATGTGGTGCTTTATGAGGAAGCGCTAAACGATGAGGTAATGCTTCAGGCCATTCAAGCCATCAAATCTGCCGAACTTTTAATAGTAGGCGGCACTTCTCTCAATGTATATCCTGCTGCCGGAATGATCGACTACTTTGATGGAAATCATCTCGTGCTCATCAACCAATCTTCTACCCGCGCAGACAGTAGTGCTGATTTAGTCATCAGAGAGCCCATTGGCGACGTGTTTGGCATGATGTTCCCTCAATTATTTAGTTAAATCATGTCAGACAGACGAAAGTGAAAAACCTTATGGTTTTATCACATTGCGAGGTCTGCCGTCCAAATAAGCCGCGAGATTTTCGACTGTCATGGTCATCAGCCGTCTTCTTGCGTCAAGGGAAGCCCAGGCGATATGCGGTGTAATGATGCAATTTGGGGCACTTAGCAAGGGGTTGTCCTTTTTTATCGGCTCCTCACTCACCACATCTACAGCTGCTGCCGCTATCTGGCCTGATAAAAGAGCATCAGCCAGATCCTTTTCATTAACCAGGTCTCCCCTGCCTGTGTTGATGAGACGAGTGCTCTTCTTCATCAGGGCAAGACTTTCTTTGTTAATCATGTGCTGCGTTTGTTCTGTCAGCGGACAATGAAGTGAAACCACATCCGCCTCCCGCAGCAAATCTTTCAGCGCAGCAAATTTCAGGCCGCTCTTTTGCTCACCCTCTTTTGGTCTGGGTGTGTTTACCATGACTTGCATACCAAAAGCTTGAGCTATCTTTGCAACAGCCTGGCCAATGCGCCCAAAGCCTATGATGCCCATGGTCATGCCATATAAATCGAGCAAGGGTTTTTTCCAATAAGCAAAATCAGGGCTGTTTACCCAATCACCTTCTTTGACTGAGCTGTCATGCAGCCCCACATGGCTGCATAATTCAAGAAGGAGTGCAAAGGTATATTGGGCAACGCTGTTGGTGCTGTATCCCGGTACATTGCAAACAGTGATGCCCAACTCAGCTGCGCCATGGATATCTACAATATTATAACCGGTTGCCAGCACACCGATAAACTTAAGGTTTGGACATGCATTCATGATATCTTTACTCAAAACTGTTTTATTGGTGAAAACAATTTCAGCATCTCCGATTCTCTTTAGAACATCCTCTTCTTTAGTGCGCTCATAGACGCTTAGCTCACCAAAGCGTTCAAGCTCCGCCCATGACAAATCGCCCGGGTTTAAGGTATATCCATCCAAAACTACAATTTTCATAGTACCTCCATCGTATCAATTAAATCAAATAAGCTTTTAAACTTCCCACAATACTTTAATAACCACTTTGTGCATCCAGCTGGGCTCGCTGCCAAGTGTAAGACCGGGAGCGTGCGCATCCTGCGGAAAGAGTACAGCAATTCGGCCTTCAAACAGCGGCACAATCATCGGTGTGCCCTTTGGCGAAGACCAGATTGAAATATCTCGTGCTGGATCGTAAGGGATGAGGTTTATCAGTTTATCATGCTCAACATAAGCCATGCCTTCCTCCCCGCTCAGTACAATTTGTATGTCCAGGTATCGCTGGTGAACTTCATAGCTCAAGGGATCTGCTGTTCTTGTTTGATAGCGTCCCACGCTGACATAGAAACTCTCTGCGCCAAGTTCGTGGCGACCCTCTGGAAGGGTACGCCAATGCTGCGTCTTAATGTAATCAATGGCCTTGCTCATATGGCTGTTCAGGCCGCGATAAATATCCAGATGATCTAAATGTCCAATAATCATAGGCTAAATCCTCCGCCAAAGGCTTTCGTTCGCTCAAAATATATTTGAACTATCCAATCCATCATCTTTTCAGAATCTCTGCATTCTATTTCAAATTTTATTCACATGATGATTCTAATTATATCCAAGACAGCAGAAGGCTGTCAATCCATATCCTGCTGTAGAATCAATATGCAAAGATGTCTTGCAAATATCTATAGCGGTCTCATTTGATTGATAAAGCCTGGCCTGTGTTGTATACTATGCACAGTCAAAACTAGGAGGACAGGTCATGAGGAAAACCCAGCCTACCAGCCCGCACGCCTACGCTTTTGCTGCTAGCAGGCAGCACTTCATGCAGTATCTTCTCATCACCCTGGAACAGCTGCTGCTGAGGATAATCAGCACTGCTCCTCTTATTTATGCCCTTGTTACAAAACGGTTTTTTAATGTTCCCCAGGATCACATTCCCGCAGTCGCCCTGCTTTGCTGCATTCCGTTATGGATCGTCCTGGTCTTGCCGCTGCGCTATCGCCTCGGCGGGCAGTTGGCAGCCTGGTTTGGAGAACGCGGACCAGAAACCAGCCTTCATCATTATAGTTCCTGGCTTGCGCAGAGCTTGCTGCGCCTGGCTAAAGTACTCCCCTTTATCTTGCCATTGATAGCCTATCTTGGAGTCATTTACTACAATTTTTATTTTGTAGGTTTTAACTCTTTTTTAATGCTCATTGAGTCCATCGGCAAACTGCTGGGCGGTGATTTTCTTGTTGGTGTAATCATCTTGATTTTTCTATTGATATTACTGCTCGTTTTGGCTTTTTATGGCTGGCGCACACTGATGCCTTTCTTTTACATGGAGGAAGCATCTGTCAAACTTGACAGCAGACGCCGCAGGCAATTGAAGCCAACCAGCCTTGGTAAGACGACTTTCTATAACTTTCTCATCGTATTTCCTTCGCTGGCTGCCAGCTTGGTTCTTTTGGGCCTATCGATGTCGTCCAGACTGTCCGGGAGCCTGATGTTTGACAGTGTCATCATTATTTCTGCCCTGACTCAGTTTGACTTTCCACTGCCTGTGCTCTTGCAGATTTTAGTTGTTTTAACTGTCCTTTATCTCCCCTTTGTTATCTATCGTAAGGCCAGCTTATGTGCCAGTATCCATCACTGTGACAGCCCGTCATGATGCGCCTTGACCGTTTGCTGGCCAAACTGGGGCTTGGAACCAGATCAGAGGTTAAAGCTCTAATACGATCTGCACGCATCACGGTCAATGGCCTTGTATGCACAGACCCAGGGCAGCACATCAGAGAAGACGATACACTCCGCTTCAACGGTCAGCCCCTGGATATCAGAACGCAGCACCATCTGATGATGAACAAGCCCAAGGGTTTGCTGACAGCTGCCCGAGATTCGAGGCAGGAAACTGTGATGAGTTTGCTCTCCCCCATATATATAAGCTGCGATTGCATGCCTGTGGGACGGCTTGATAAGGATACAGAAGGCTTGCTGCTGTTTACAACAGACGGAAAGGCAGCGCATCATTTACTTTCTCCCAAGAGTATGGTTAAAAAAATTTATGAGGCGAAGGTATCAGGCAAACTGGATAGCGATACCGTCAAGCGTTTTGAAGAAGGTATTTCGCTGAGCGACTTTCAGACTTTGCCTGCCAAGCTCAGCATACAAGAATCGCGAGAGGATGCAAGCCTTGCCCTGGTCACACTATATGAAGGCAAGCATCACCAGGTAAAACGTATGTTTGGAGCCTGCGGACATGAGGTGCTGCATCTGCGGCGCATGCAATTTGGCTCACTGAAGCTCGATGCTCTCTTATCACCGGGCCAGTACCGCGAGCTAAGTGATATCGAGTGGAGCAGCTTGCTCAAGGAGAGTTCAATTGAAGCCTGACACGCAGCAGTATTT
The DNA here is from genome assembly GCA_012512355.1 of Clostridiales bacterium. GTDB lineage: Bacteria > Bacillota > Clostridia > Christensenellales > Aristaeellaceae > UBA1038. Next base: position 11,587 of record JAAZEI010000230.1, read on the forward strand.
TACAAACAGACCTAAGAGCAAAAGTAATGCCAAGCTTTTTTTAATCCATTGGCATGGCCGTGACTTTTCATTTTATACAGATCACGGTGTATTCTCAAAGGGTGATCTGGACTGGGGAACCAAGGTTCTTCTACAAGCCTTGCCCCATCATTTTTCAGGAAAAATGCTCGATCTGGGCTGTGGTTGGGGCCCTGTAGGCTTGATGATGAAGGCCATGAACCCGAATGCCCATATCACCATGAGTGATATCAATGAGAGGGCTGTTTCCCTTGCCAGACGCAACGCAAAAGAGAACAGACTGGAGGCAGACATCCTCCTCAGCGACGGTATGGAAAATTTGAAGGGTTTGTTTGACTTAATCGCCTTCAACCCGCCCATACGCGCAGGCAAAACAGCAGTTTACCATTTGTTTCATGAGGCCTCAAAGCAGCTGGCTAAAGAAGGGTCGATATTTATCGTCATTCGAAAGCAGCAGGGCGCTGCCAGCGCGCAAAAGTATTTAGGTACACTGTTTGAATCAGTCCAAACAGTAGCAAAGGAAGCCGGTTATCATGTATTTCAATGTGAGGGGTGTTTAGATGGAACAGTTTGACCAAGCCTTTTTTGATCAGGAACTCGATCGAAAAGGCACCAACTCCGTTAAATGGAGCAAGCCCGGTGTATGCCCGGAGGGACACATCCCGCTGTGGGTTGCTGATATGGACTTTGTCTGTGCGCCCGCCATCACACAGGCTCTTACAGAGCGGACAAAACACCCAAGCTACGGATATACTTTCATCAGTGACGATGATACCGAAGCTTTGTGCAGTTGGTGGGAACGCAGACATGGGGTAAGTTTTTTGCCCGAACATGTTGGCTTCTTACCAAGCGTGGTCACAGGTTTGCGAGTAACACTCGAAGAGTTTACCAGAGTTGGTGAAGGTGTTATCATTCAGTCCCCCGTCTATGGCCCTTTTTTCAGCACAATTGTGCAGGCGGAAAGGATAGTGCTTGAAGCCAGGCTTCAGCAAGATAAAGGCGGTCGCTATCATATGGACCTCCACGCGGTTGAGGCTTTTCTTAAACAAGGCGCTAAACTGATGGTTTTGTGCAACCCTCAAAACCCGGTAGGCCGCGCCTGGAGACAGGAAGAGCTGACTGCTTTGGTTTCATTGTTAGAGCAATACGACTGCGCACTCGTCTCTGATGAGATTCATGCTGATTTTGTTTATTCTCCTTCACAGTTCATTTCAGCACTTAATTTAGGTTATCAAAAACTGGTTGTTCTTGCCTCCGCCTCAAAGACATTTAACCTGCCCGGTTTGCAGCAGTCAAATCTTATTTGCAAGAATAAAGAAATATTAAAATCAATGGAAGATAAGCTTGAGCGCAGTGGCGTGGAGTGTGGCAATATCTTTGCGCTCGTCGCCACCCGCGCAGCTTATCACGACGCAGATGCCTGGCTGGACGGCTTACTGGACTATCTTAGTGAAAGCCGTGATGTCCTGAAAAATAAGCTGTCCGAATTGCTGCCGCAGGCCAAACTCACCCCCATTGAGGCCAGCTATTTGGCATGGGTTGATATGAGGGCATATGGCTTGAGCAACCAGGAGCTTTACAGACGCTGCGAAGAGAAGCTTGTACTGCTAGTTTCAGGACAGTTTTTTGGCAAAAAGGCCGGTGAAGGCTTTATGCGTATAAACTTTGGATGCCCCCGCGCTCAGCTGCTTGAAGGGCTTGAGCGATTTGCAGATGCAGTGAAAGGATAAATGAAGATGAAAGAATTGGACAAGATACTTAAAGGTTTAACAGATGACATGATTGAAACTATCCAGGAATGGGTCCGCATTCCAAGTGTTGCCACTGACGAAAAAAAGCCTGGGGCTCCTTTTGGTCCGGCAGTAAGGAAAATGCTCGATAAAGCAATGGATGATGCAAATAAGCTCGGCTTTAAGACCGAAAGTTTTGACGGTTACATCGGACATGCTGATTTGGGCGAAGGAGATGACGAAGAAGCGCTGGCTATCCTCGCTCATCTTGATGTGGTTCCCGTGGGGGATGGCTGGAAGATGCAGCCATTTGGCGCTGAAATAAAAGACGGCAATGTCTATGGCCGCGGCACCAGTGATGATAAAGGGCCTGCAGTCGCTGCGATGTATGCCATGAAAGCCGTCAAAGAAGTCGGTATACCACTTAAGCGAAAAGTTCGCCTCATTTTAGGCTGCGACGAAGAAAGCAACTGGCTGGATATTGAACACTATAAAAAAGTAGCCCACATGCCCAGAATGGGCTTTAGCCCAGATGCTAGCTACCCTGTCATTAACATTGAAAAAGGCATGTGCGGCCTGACCCTCAAAGCAAAACAGAGCAGTGAGGGACTTCAGATCCAATCCTTTAATGTGGGAGAGCGTCCCAACGTCATCCCCGGACAAAGCAAAGCCATTGTAGTGGGCGGTGAAGATTTGGTCAAAAAAGCTGCCCAGTTATCAGAAAAATATGGCTGGCCCATCGAAGCTGTCTTTGATAACGGTCAGGTTACACTGACAACTGTCGGCATCAACGGCCATGCAGCCATGCCTGAGCATGCCCGCAATGCGATTGGGCAAATGCTGGTTATATTGCGTGATCTGGGTGCGCTGGGTTCTATCAAGGTACTTGCTGATGCGATTGGCACGCAGTACGATGGCGAAGGCATGGGCGTAAAAGTATCTGACAGCATCTCCGGTCCGCTCACTTGCAATATGGGTATCATCAGAGTAGACAGGGAGCAAATATCTGCAAGACTTGATATCCGTTTTCCCTTGCTGGTTAACCCACAAATGCTTGAAAAAGTAATTGGAAACCATCTGCCCGGGATCGAAATCGAGGCAGCAAGAGCAAAAACTCCCCACTACGTACCTGAAAACAGCGAACTTGTTCAGGAATTACTCAATGCATATCATGAAGTCAGCGGGCTTGAAAAGAAAACCATTGCTATAGGCGGAGGAACTTATGCCCGTTCTCTGCGAGAAGGCGTTGCGTTTGGCGCAGCTTTCCCCGACGACGAGGATGTAGCGCATCAAGCCGATGAGTTTATTAGCCTGGAAAGCATTACAAAAAGTATGCGCATCATCGCCTATGCCATCGTCAAGCTGGCCGGGGCTTAAGGAGATAATATGTCAGATATTAAAGAGCAAGTCATCACCTGTATTAACTGCCCTGTGGGGTGCCGCATGACAGTACAAACTTCGCAGGGAAAAATCCTTTCAATCATTGATAACCAGTGCAAACGCGGCGAGGTATATGCCAGACAGGAATCAGTTCTGCCTCTGAGGATGGTGACAGCAGTTGCTCTCGTGCAAGGCAGCAAAACCCCCGTCAGTCTCAAAACAGCCGGGCCTGTGCCCAAAGACAAAATTATGGATGTGATGAAAGCTGTCAACCACCTTGATCTTCATTTACCCATCCACATCGGTGATATTCTTTTAAAAAATGCTGCAGATACCGGAGTTGATCTGGTTGCCACGCGCTCATTGTCATAAAGAAAGCGAGGACCCTATGCCTTTGCCCCCGATTCTGATGTACCCCAGTTACCGTCATGGCAAAGCGACCCCTTGGGGTGGCGCACGTCTTCGGGAACTCTACCATAAAGACATCCCGGATGTAAAAACAGGCGAAAGCATGGAGGTCAGCATCATTCCGGGGCTCAGCAGCAGTGACGCAGAAGGCACCGGATTAAGCCGATTGATTCAGCGCTATGGGAAAGCTTTATTGGGCACAGAAATAAAGGGCGATTTCCCTCTGCTGCTTAAACTGATTGATGCGAAGGAAAACTTGAGCGTTCAAGTACACCCCAATGACATCTATGCCCAGAAGAATGAAAACAAACTTGGCAAAACCGAAGCCTGGGTTATACTTGATGCCAGGTCTGACTCAAAACTTGTATATGGTATCAAAGATGGTGTCACTGCAAGCATGCTCGGTGAGGCGGCGCAATCAGGTCGCGCTCTGGAGGATATGCTTAATTATGTCAATGTGAGCAAAGGCGATGTATTCTATATCCCTGCGGGTACCGTTCATGCAATCGGCGAAGGCATTGTGCTATACGAAATACAGCAATCCAGTGATATCACCTATCGCTTTTATGATTGGGACAGAAGAGATGAATATGGCAACAAGCGTCCCCTGCATACCAGACAAGCTCTTGATGTAGTAAATCTTGGAAAACCACCCGAGCGCTTTATCCCCTATCCTTTACCAATGAGAGGCAGGGGCCAACTGGAAATGCTGCTGGATACGCCTTACTTCAGCATCATGCGCTATCAAAATTGCCAGGGGGCTGTATTGCCTGCAGACCGCAGACGCTTTAGCATACTGACGGCTCTGACATCGGCCCGGCTGCATTATGCTGCAGACCGAACTCTTGACCTGGAAACCGGGCAAACTGTGCTTCTGCCTGCAAACGGCGAAGATATCTTCATAGATGGGGATGAGCTCCTCTACAGCTGCCCCGCCGTGAATTCATAAGTCTGAGCATCACAAAAAGATATTAAAAAAGAGCCAGATGGCTCTTTTTTAATGACCTGTCTTTTAATTAGTCAAGCACTTCAAAAGTGGGGATGACGCCGCCTGCGAAGTCTTCATAACCAAGAATAAAATCTTTCACCTTTTGAGTATAAAGAACGCTCTTGAGAGCTTCCACAAAGTCAGAATCCGCGTCTGCGGTCTTAACGACAACATAGTTGGTATAGGTAATGCCGATTTCACCGTCTGCAGGCTCAAGGAAAAGAGCATCCTCAGCAGGGCTCAGGCCGGCACCGATGGCAAAGTTGCCGTTGATAACAGCAAAAGCTACATCACCCAGAACAGAAGGTATCAATTCTGCATTGAGTTCCTGAATTTTCAGATTCTTGGGATTCTCAATAATATCGAGCACCGTCAGTGTA
>JAAZEI010000231.1 GCA_012512355.1 Clostridiales bacterium
CTCCTGCGAAGCTTCTGTTTGCACCTGGCCACCTGCAGTTTTGTTCGTCAGCCTATTCACTGATTTCCTCCTGATAATTATCGGATTTGATTTGGATGATCTATAACTGTCAATCAGGGTTTTTAGGTTCGTTTTATATTATGATTATTTCCCTGACCTCTGTTTTATCCTGTTTTTTGTGGGAAGTGACAGTTATCTTGAGGGAATAACTCGAAATATAACCGTGAATGGCGCCATCCCTTGGATATTGAATACATTTCTATTATACTATATTTACTAGACTGAGAAAACCGCCATCAGGACCAATAATGCAGTTGAGTAATATACCTGGAAAGGAGAATCGCTGTGCCATTGACCATTGTTCGACAGGACATAACAAAAATGAAAGTAGACGTGATTGTCAATGCAGCCAATACCAACCTGCTCCGGGGGGGCGGGGTATGCGGAGCGATCTTCCGTGCTGCCGGGGGGCAGGAACTGCAGGCCGCCTGCGACGAACTGTCTCCGATAAAAACGGGAGAGGCGGTCATTACCCCGGGCTTCGCGCTGCAAGCTAAATATATTATTCATGCGGCAGGTCCCATTTATCATAGCTTTCATGCCAAACAGAGTGAAATCCTCCTGCGGCTTGCCTACACCAATTCGCTCAGCCTGGCGGCAAAAACCGGCTGCCAGAGCATCGCCTTTCCCCTGATTTCAAGCGGGATATATGGCTATCCCAAGGAGCAGGCCCTGCGCGCTGCCTCGGATACAATTCAGGAGTTTCTGGCCCATCATGAGATGGATGTGTATCTTGCGGTTTTTGACGGGGAAGCCTTTGCCATCAGTGAAAAACTGATGGGAGACGTGGCCAGTTACATTGATGAGCACTTTGTCCAGCGTCACACTATCTCAGACCGTCAATCGGTCAGCGTAAATCTGCATTACTCAGTGATAGAACCATATTTTTCAGAAGCGCCGGTTTCTCGGGACTTGAGCTCAATGCCCAAGGCGGCCTGTCCTGCCAGCATTGAAGACTTGTTTGGCAACCTGGATGAACCGTTTTCCGCTACCCTATTGCGGCTGATTGACATCAAGGGAAAGACAGATGTGCAGACCTACAAAAAGGCCAACCTGGATCGCAAGCTGTTCTCAAAAATCCGTTCAGTCAAAGGCTATATGCCAAGCAAGAGGACGGTGCTGGCCCTGGCCATCGCCCTGGAGCTATCCCGCGATGAAACAGACGATCTCTTGGAGCGTGCAGGCTTTGCTCTTTCGCGCAGTCAGAAGTTTGATGTCATTGTCGAGTACTTTATCATCAGCGGCCAGTACAATATCTTTAAAATCAACGAGGTGCTGTTTAAATATGACCAGCCTCTGCTGGGAGGATAAAATATGCCAGTATGCTGCTCTAACGATAAACCTGCACCCCATGCCATCTGCGCTGCAGGTGACGCATATCAAGCCCACCATCACGCGGCCCAACATCATCGTGGGGGAATATTCCTATTTTGGTGATGTGAATTTTAAGGAATACGTCACACATCAATATGATTTTTACGTTGACAAGTTCATCATCAGCAAGTTTTGTCAGATTGCCGCCGGGGTCGAATTTATCATGAACGGCGCCAATCACAAACGCGACTATGCCTCGACCTACCCCTTTCATACCATGGGCTAGCTATCGGCAATGGCGCTATCATTGGCGCATCGAGACTGGTGAGCGGGAAAATAGCGCTCTACAGCGTGGTCGGGGGCAACCCCGCCCGAACCATTCGCAAACGCTTTGATGAGAAACTTAAAGCGCAGATGGAAGCCTGGCAGTGGTAGGATTTGCCCCATGAAGAGATATCGGCGATTATCTCGCTTTTGCATTCTCCGGATTTGGAGCATGTCAAAAAAGCATCAGATGGTTGAGGAGAGTTTAAAATGTCGCTTGCCGGGCGACCAGACCAATCTTATATCTTGTTATCCTGAAGCCATCATAAAACTTGAGGAGGACAAGAGGATGAAAAAGGGTTTAACCGAACTGGTTTTTATTCTTGACAGGAGCGGCTCCATGGGCGGTTTGGAGAAAGACACCATCGGCGGCTACAACGCGATGCTGGGCAAGCAGCAGGCGCTGGAGAACGAGTGCCGCATCACCACCGTGCTGTTTGACAACAATGATGAACTGCTGCACGACCGCATCGACATCAAGGCGGTCAGCCCAATGACCTCAAAGGAGTATTTTGTCGGTGGCTCCACCGCCCTGCTGGATGCCATCGGCCGCACCATCGATAAAATCGGCAATGCCCAAAAGCACACAGCCGAGGATTACCGTGCCCAAAAAGTGATGTTTGTCATCATCACCGATGGCCAGGAGAATGCCAGCAGAGAGTATTCACCCAAGCGTGTCAAGCAGATGATACAGCGTCAAAAAGAGAGGTACCACTGGGAGTTTATTTTCCTGGGCGCCAACATCGACGCGGTTGAAACTGCTGATAGCTTTGGTATCGACTGCAGCCGCGCCCAGAATTATCATGCGGACAAAGAGGGGATCCAGCTTAATTTCCATGTCATGAGTGAAGCCGTCACCTCATTTCGCTTGAATGATAAGGTGAAGGAAAACTGGAATGAACAGATAGACGCCGATTACAAAAAGCGCGGCGCAAAGCACTGAAGCCTGCTGCTTACGGGATGTATTTGTCAGTTTATGAGTGAAAATAAATAGTACATACGAAATACAGTCATTGCCCTTGCTAAAAATTTAGACAGGTGTTAATATCTGACAGACTCGTTAGGAAAAAACAAGTAAAAAACGGAGGGCTGGATCATGAAGAAAACCCTATCCCTGGTTCTTGGGTGCCTCATCGCACTGACCGCCATCACAGCGGTGCAGGCAGAGCCCTTCTACCTTGAAGATGCCGGCATCAGCATCGAAATACCTGAGGGTATGACGGTAGAAGATATTTCCTCGCAGGAGGCTTACGCACTGGCCATCACAGTGGATGGGGATGCCAATCTCAAGTATGCATTCTCTCTTAATTTTATTGATGAATTTGAAGACAAGTATCTTGAGGATTTGACCCAGGAAGAAAACGACCTGCTCATGATGGGCCTTGCAGTCGCAATCCCCGATTTGCAGTATGAAGCGGTTGAAACAGAAATGTTTAACCTGCTGGTTGTTTCATCCCCCGATGGTACCCAGCTTCATTACATTACCTTGCTGGGCGGCTGGCTCTTTGATGTCGCTGTTGGCCGCGGTGACGGCCCGCTGACAGATGAAGATATGCAAGCCGCAGCGCAGATGATGATGACCCTGGGCTTTGATGAGGAGTAACAAAGTTTTGCAATAACTGCAGATGATGTTTTTTCTTTAATTTGTTTTAATATGGTC
>JAAZEI010000232.1 GCA_012512355.1 Clostridiales bacterium
CTAAAATTAAATTTGTCCATAACAACATCAATGTGATTGATCTGGAAAAATCCCTGGATTTCTACAAAAAGGCTTTGGGTCTGGAAGGTGTGCGCCGCAAGGAGTCAGAGAGCTTTGTCATCTGCTTTTTGGGAGACGGACAGGGAACCCACCGACTGGAATTGACCTGGCTGAAGGATTGGCCCAAAGAACAATACGATTTAGGCGACAATGAATTTCATCTGGCATTCGAAACAGATGATTATGAAGGCGCCCATGCCCTGCACAAAGAGATGGACTGTATCTGTTATGAGACCCCCGGCATGGGCATTTACTTTATAGCGGATCCTGATAATTACTGGCTGGAAATCGTCCCTGCCAAATAATGCGGCTATTCATCAAGGAGCTTTATAATTTGGAAACTGCAGCATCATCAGTTTGCGCAAGTAATCATGCACTCGAAGAAAATGCAGGCAAACTGAAGCGTACCTGTAATTTTACTCATCTTCAGCAATTATGTCTTAATTAAAATTGACAGTTACCTGTGAGATAGATATAATAAACTAAATGTACAGATTTAATCTGATACAAACATATAGGAGGGTTATCTATGAAGTTAAAAAGAACCATGATTGCCTTGGTACTTACGCTCACAATGCTGGCAGCAGTAATGCCTGCATTCGCGCAAGTCGAGGAAAAACCCCTAGTTGTTGCATACGCAGATTTCAGCCAGAAGTTTAGTCCGTTTTTTGCTGATACCGGGTATGATCAGGATGTCGTGTCCATGACACAAATCTCCCTGATGACAACTGATCGCAGCGGCGGCATTATCTATGATGCCATCGAAGGCGAAACGCACAACTATAATGGCACTGACTACCTGTATACCGGTCCCGCTGACTTGACCGTCGATTTTGACGAAGAAGCCAATGTGACCACCTATACAGCAAAATTGCGTGAAGACCTGAAATTCAGCGATGGCGAACCCGTCACCGCAGATGATGTGATCTTTACCTATTATGCATACCTGGATCCCAGCTATGTAGGGTCCACCACCATCAACTCTTATCCCATCATTGGCCTCAATGACTACCGCACGCAGACAACCAGCGAAGTGTACACAAAGTACCTCGCCATTGCTGATGCGATCATGGAAGCCGGCCCTGACCATGTTTGGGCAGAATCAGATGAGTGGACCAGCGAACAGCAGGAAAATTACTGGGCTTCCATTAAAGAAGGCTGGACAGCTGATGTTCAAAAAATTGTTAATTATGTAGCTGCCAATTACGCCTCCATGGCAGAAGATCAAATCGGTTATACTGCCGAAGAAGTTGCCGCCAGTGATGACCTGAAGGTTGTTCTTGGTATGGTGCTTTGGGGCTTTGGCGGAGTTGAAGAAGGCGTTCTGACCACAGCTTCAGGCGCAACCTTTAACCTGACTGAAAACGAATTCCCCACCGTCGAAGACTATTACAATGAAACCTATGCCGCCTATGAAGGCGATGTCGATACCTATGCCAAAACCGAATCCGCTGACGAGACTGACGTGCTTGGTAATGTCAAGAACCAGTTCATCGGCTATTGGGGACCTAAAGATGAGTCCATGAGCACCGACGGCATTCCGAATATCGCCGGCATCAAAAAACTTGATGAGTATACCGTTGAAGTCAAGACAGAGGGCTACGAGGCCCCCGCGGTTTATTCTATCCTCGGCTTGAGCATTGTCCCGCTTCACTACTACGGTGACAAAGTTATGTACGACTATGAGAATAATAACTTTGGCTTTGCTTATGGCGATTTGACAGGTGTATCCTCCAAATCAACCATGCCCCTTGGCGCAGGCGCATACAAATACGTGAAGTATGACAACCGTGTTGTTTACTTCGAAGCAAATGACCTGTTCTACAAGGGCGCACCCAAGATTAAGTACATTCAGTTTAAAGAAACTTCCAGTGATGAAGTTGTCAGTGCCCTGACCTCCGGTGTAGCCGATGCAGGCGAAATGTCAGGCACCAAGGCCAATTTCGAAACAATCGCCAAGACCAACAGCAATGATGATATCACCGGCAACGTCATCACCACCAGCAAGGTTGATAACCTGGGCTATGGCTATATCGGCATCAACGCTGACACTGTCAATGTGAATGGTGAACCCGCTTCCGAGGCATCCAAGGACCTGCGCAAAGCGCTGGCCACTGTTTTGTCAGCTTATCGCGAAGTTGCCTATGACAGCTATTACGGCGAAGCAGCCGCTGTTATCAACTACCCGATTTCCAACACCTCATGGGCCGCTCCCCAGCCGACCGATGAAGATTACAAAGTAGCCTTCTCCGTTGATGTGGATGGCAATGATATCTTTACAACAGACATGAACGCAGACCAGAAGTACGAAGCGGCCAACGAAGCGGCAAAAGGCTTCCTGCTGGCAGCAGGCTATACCTGGGATGAAGCAACCAGCAAATTCACCGCAGCACCTGAAGGCGCGAAGCTTTCATACGAAGTGATTATCCCCGGCGCAGGCAAGGGCGATCACCCCAGCTTTGCAGTACTGACTGCTGCCAAAGGCGCGCTTGAACAGCTTGGCATCGATCTGAAGATTAACGATCCTTCAGATGCCAACATCCTTTGGGACGCACTCGACAGCGGTGAACAGGAACTTTGGACAGCAGCTTGGGGCGCTACCATTGACCCTGATATGTACCAGGTCTATCACTCCAGTAACATTGTGGGCTTAGGCGGCTCAGACAGCAACCACTACCACATTGCCGATCCTAACCTTGATGAGTTCATCGTTGAGGCACGCCAGAGTGATGAGCAGGCATTCCGTAAAGCAGTGTACAAGCAAGCACTTGATACCATC
>JAAZEI010000233.1 GCA_012512355.1 Clostridiales bacterium
CCTCCCTGGCAGCGGCCCATGCCAGCGCGGGTGCGCCGCTTCACGCCGTCAATGTTTTTTGCGCCAACACTTTGGCGGATAGATTGTCTGACCTCCGCTTCTGTGACCATTTCGCATCGGCAGATGATTTGACCATAATCCGAATTCTGATGATAAGCTTCAATTTTCTCTTTTTCACTCATATGACTAAATGATTTTGGCATCGGAGGCATTTCATTCAACGGCTGTTTCTTTTGGAGTTTTAAAGAATAAGCAACCCACATGCCAAGCTCTTCACCAATGGCAGGCGCAGCTGACAATCCTGGGCTTTCAATCCCGATGGCCTCAAAAGCGCCTTCTTTTGCGCCTTCTACGGCGCCAATGATAAAATCTCCATCTTTTTCATGGGCTCTGATACCTGAAAAAGTGGTGATAACATTGCGTACGGTTAGTCCAGGATAGGTAAGTTTTGCAGTGCTGAGTATTTCTTCAAGACCCTGTGCTGTGGTGGATGTATCCAAACGGTCTTCAATATCTTCAGCATTAGGCCCAACAATCAGATTGCCATGGGTGGTGGGGGTAATGAGAACCCCTTTGCCCATAGAAGTAGGGACCTGAAACATGGTCATGCCAAAGCGCAGATTCGATTCTCGGTCGATGAGGTAATACTGCCCGCGCCTGGAGGTGATAGAAACTTTTCGTGACGATATCATGTTGTGAAGCTTGCCGCCAAATACCCCTGCGCAATTGACAACAGCCCGTGCATGAAAGACGCCTTGCTGTGTATGAACCGCCCAGCCTTCTTCGACAGGTTCTAATGAAGTTACTTCAGTATCAAATTTAAACTCTGCGCCGTTAAAAGCAGCAGCGTTCGCCAGAGCATTTGTCAATTCATATGGACTGACCAGCCCCGAAGTAGGTACATACAAAGCACATACCACATCAGGGTTAACATTGGGCTCCATTCTCAATATTTCGTCATGATTGATAATGCGGCAGTCTTCTACTTCATTGACAATAGACTGCGCCAAGAGTTTTTCTAAAACTTCCCTGTCTTCTTCACTGAAGGCCAGCACCATCGCACCCGGCTGGCCATATGGAACACCCAGTTTCCGGCACAATTCTTTGAACATCTTAGCACCTTTGACGTTCAGCCTTGCCTTTTCGCTGCCCGGCTGAGCATCATGGCCTGCATGGACAAGTCCGCTGTTGGCCTTGCTCGCTCCCTCTGACACATCATCCGCACGGTCTATAACAAGCAACTTTCCTTCGTACTTTGCCACTTCCTGGGCAACGGCACAGCCTATGACACCTGCTCCGACAATGATTACATCGTACATGTCTAACCCCTTACATATCCTATAATAAACAGTCGAAAGCATACCATAAAAAGCTTAATCGGTCTATCTTGTTTGTAAAATAATTCTTTAAATAATACATAAATGACTTGATTTTTTAATAATTTTGTAATATATTGCAATTAAGCTGTGAAAATTGATCTCAACATAGCAAACTGTGTTAGATTAAACAGGAGGAGATAAAATGAAAAAAAGACAAAACCTTGTGCAGAAGATTGCGTTAGCTTTATGCTTATTAATCTTGCTCAACATAAACAGCATAGCCTTGGGGGAAACACTCACGGCAACGGTCAATGCAGACAAAGTTTTTTTCCGAACAAAAGCTAATACAAGCAGCGATTACTATGCAAAGCTCAACAAAGGCTCCAAGGTTGCTTTACTAGGTGAAGCCAGTGAGTTTTACAAGGTCCGCTTTGATTCAAAAACCGGTTATATCATGAAAAGTTTTGTAACAGTACCCGGATCAACGCTTAAAAAGCTCTCAGATATCATTAAACCCAAGAGTACCAGCAAATATGCCAACACCACCAGCATCAAAAATTTGGGCGATCCTCCAAAGATGAGTAAAATCGGAGATAAAGGTGAGCATGTCGAGAAACTGCAGCGTGCTTTGCAGCTTAAAAAATGCTATACAGGTATCGTCGATGGCTCCTTTGGCAAACTGACACAGGAAGCTGTAAAAGTATATCAAAAAAAATATAAGCTTGATGTAACAGGACAATGTGATTATAAAACCACGATGAAGCTCTTTGGAAAGGTCACTGAAACAAGCCCTGCCAATGACCCGCAAATGGCAGGTATATCAAAAATCTCCCAGATTAAGACACCAAACACGACAAAGAAAGGCAACAGAGGGGCGCATGTGCGAGCATTGCAGCAGGCTTTGAAACTAAAAGGTTATTATAAGGCCGCGATTGACTCAAGCTATGGCGATGATACACTCCAAGCAGTTACAGCTTTTCAAAAAAGCAACCGCTTAACAGCCGATGGAATCGCCGGAAACGCAACGATTAAAAAGCTCTTCGGACAGGACGCAGCAAACCATACCATCCCTACTCAAAAGCTAGATTGGTTCAAAGACGGTGTTCGCACCATCCCCAAGGGAGCAACTTTTAGCGTCAAAGATGTCTCGACAGGCAAAACATTTTCCGCGGTACGCTGGAGCGGCGCCAATCATCTTGATGCGGAGCCCGCAAGCGCTTCTGACACCAAAGTAGTCAAAGAAGTATTCGGTGGGGACTGGTCCTGGGCGAGGCGCTCCATCCTGGTTAGGTACAATGGGCAGGTTTATGCCGCATCCATGAACGGCATGCCGCATGGTACAACAGTTGTTGATAATAACAATTTCTCCGGTCACTTCTGTATTCATTTCTATAACAGCCGCACACATGATACCAACCGAGTTGATCAAACTCATCAAAACGCAGTTGGCATCGCCATGCGTGCTTCCTGGTAGCGACGCTCGAATAACAAACCTATCCCCCAAGCCTGAATAGATAAATCAGGCTTGGGGGATTTTTCATTTTTGAAAGTAGATTTTCTTGACACCAAGGATAGGGATGTTGTAACATAACTTGATTAAATGTAAGGAGGGGCCGCAGATGGGAGGATATGAATTCTCAACAGGCTGTTTTCGCCAGCGCTCGGCTGCCTACCAGCGTTTCTGATTGTTTTGTTTATTATGCTCAGACAGTCTTCGGGCATGGCCGCGAAGGCTTTTTTAGCGCATAATATACCCTAGGAGAGAGTATGCACAAACAACGATACAAGCTGATGACAACGCTGTTAAAGAAAAAC
>JAAZEI010000234.1 GCA_012512355.1 Clostridiales bacterium
GATTGGAAGCGCCTGCGGAAGGCAGCGGCTTCTTCTTTTAATTTTTCAATCTCTTCTGCCAGCTGATCTTTTTCAGACTGCAAATCAAGCAGTTCGGGATCGGGCAATTGATCTTCAGCATCTTTAAGCAGATCCTCGGCGCGCTTTTTAGCATCAGCCAGAATCTCGCTGCAGCTGCGCTGGGTTTTCTCAAGCAGTTTTTGAGCTGCTATAATATCCTGGGGCAGGCCCTGTGGCTCTTGCTTTGCGGCAGCAGGTGCCGGAGTGATTTGCGGCAGGGGGCTGACAGGCAGGGGCGCGTAAGAAGAGCTGGCCTGCTCGCTTTTTTGTTTGAGCTGTTCGCGAAGCGTCTGGATGGTGCCCTGCAGTTCAATCATTTCGTCGCAGATGGCATCCAAAAACTCATCGACCTCTACAGGATCATAACCGCGAACCTTTGTTTTAAATTCTTTCTCTTCGATCATCGTGACTGTGATGGCCATGCTTGGTTCTCCTCTCAATTGTGTGGTGGATGCATTGAGTCATATGAACATCCTGCCGTGGCAGGGAAGCTTTGGCTTTAGAGCGCGTAGCGCTGTGAATCATCCCCGTAAGCCGGGGCAGCAGCCTGCTGATATTCAGGCTGTCTGCTTTGCTCATAAGTATCCTGCCTGTGCTGAGCCTGCTGCTGTGTTTGCTGCTGCGTTGCAAAGTTCATCTGCGGCGCGGGGGGATAAGCGCTTTGCTGAGAAAACTCGCCCGCGGGCCGTCCTGTCTGATAACTTTGCCCGGAGGGTGCCTGATACAGCGGCGACTGGGGCGGCCTGGGCTGAGGCGCGTTGGCGTTTGAGGTGGTGGGGTCTGTATACACAGTCATGGCGGCGGGCGCCATGATATAAAATCCAATTTTGCTCGACAGCCTGGTCATGGTTCCATTGAGGGCATAGCAGGCGCCGGTGAGCATATCAACATAGCGGCGAATCTCCGCTTTATCCACAAGCTGGTCCATCACAATGAGGGTGCACTGACCGCGTCGCAGGCAGCTCATTGCCTGGCGGCAGCTGTTGATGTTAAACACATTGATGACATAGGCATCAATGACGCCGGCTTCCTGTGCCGCCTGTGGGGCCGCACCGGGGAACTGCACTATATTTTGGGCGGCAGCCTGCTGCTGCTGCTGATATTGCGGATCGGGCTGTTTTGTCTCCTGATGCTGGCGGCTTCTGCGGTTGCGTCCGCTTTCCTGGGCATAGGGATCCATCTGGGTGGCATAGCCTGAAGATTGCTTAGGCTCGGGCTGGCTTGGGGCCTGGGTGTAAGGCTGAGAATAACCCTGACCGGCAGGCGCTGATGCCTGCTGCCAGGGATGTCCCTGGGCCGCAGCTTGCTGCTGAGGATATCCATAAGCCTGCGCTTGATCCTGCGGCTGTCCGTAATAATCAGGCTGCTGCTGCTGTGGATAACCCTGCTGCATATCGGCGTAGGGGTTGGCAGGCTGCTGATAGGGGCTTTGGTAGCCCTGGGTATTTTGCGCATAGGCTGCAGGGTTTTGCTGCTGCTGCTCATATTGGCCTTGAGCCTCCTGGCGGCCGGGCATCCCCCCGTGCAGGTAGGTATTGCCCTTTCCAATGACGAAGGCTGATTTAACCTGGTCAATCATTGAGCGAAAATCCATGAATGTCCTCCTCATTTGCCCCATGCACTCTATCAAGGGCTGTCAGGTGCCTATCGCCGATGTGCCCGGGAGTTCAAAATATCTTACCCGGCAAATAGCGACTGTCAGTTAGCTGAAAAACAGGCTTAGTTAACCGAAAAATTTCAAAAATAATTTACCTTTGTATTATAGGGTGAATTTAATTTCTTTGCAAGCAAGCGATAGGAAATTCAAAGTTATCTCTGACTTATATTTAGGGGTTCTCCTGTTGCTGCTGCTGGCGCTGTGCCTGCTGCTGGGGGTTGAGCTGCACGCTGAGGCCTTCATACAAGTGCCCCGGATTTTGCGGGATGACATAGGTTTGGGTGGCGTCTTGAGAAACAATGTTCACGGGCACAATGAACAGCCCCTCACGGAACTGCACCACAACGCCCATAATGCCTCCCTTGCTGACAATGGCTGAGTTTGGCACAGCATAGGTGATGATGGAGGTAGACAGCTGGACGTGGCAGGAGCGGATGTTGAGCACAGGCTCGACAGGGGAGCTCACATTCAGGCGCACCAGCAGATCCCCGCCCGAGCGGGTGACGCTGCTGACGGTACCTTCCACCGTCGTATTATCAAAGCTTTCAATCATAATTTGGTAGGTATCGCCGATGGCAGGGTTCCACTTGAGGTTATCCGCCAGCATCAGCACAGCCCACTCATAGGGGCGCACCAGGCGATAAATATCTGTGCTGTCCCGCGGCCGCTCAAAGGAGGCGGGGACGCGTCCGCTGTACATGCTGCGAACTTCCTGGGGGTTATAGTTTTCATAAGTTTTTAAATTAAGCGGCTGTTCAAAACCATCCGTATAAAAGCTGACAATGCCGTTATCGGTGGCCGTGTACTGCTTGGTCCAGGTATCGATGCGCTGCATCTGTGTTTTTTCATTGTCATAAAGGCGGGTCAGCTTCGTGTCATCGGGATATTTTTGTTTTAGATAGTCATAACGCGATGAGATGGCTTCCATCAGCAGACTTTCCTGGGTAAGCAGGTTGCCGTTCATGCCCTGTACCAGCGCGCGCGTCTCTATGGCGCGGTCAAAGATGGTATTTTCAAGCAGCTGCAGCCTGGTGTCCGGCGTGTCGCTTTCCGAGCGCAGGATCTTTAGGTATTCTTTGATTTGTTTGCGGTAATTTTGCAGCTGGCTAAACTCCCTGCTGCTAAAGCCGGTGGTATAAACAGTGCAGACGGCATCCCCGCGCATCACCACATCGTTTTCGCCTGCCAGGTAGAGGATATCCGTCACCCCTTCTTGCATGTAGACTGTTTCATCACGCACAATCAGGGCATTGCCCGAATAGGCACTGCCCTGCTCTAAGATGGTGACGATGGCTGTTCGCGCCTCCTGGTTATTAAGGAGCTGGGTAATGCCCATGACGCCCAGAATCACCACCAATATAGCCAGACCGATATATAGATACACCATCAGGCTCCTCTGTCTGGGGGGCGCCTGGTAGGGGATGCGGTCAGGAAGTTCCTGTCCCTGCGGCGGCGGACTGCCGGGGGGAATATGGCCACCTGTGCCGCCGGGGTTTAGGGGATATTTCGGAAACTGAGAAAAAGGGTCTGGCTGCGGCGGCATCGACAAAGGGCCCTGATATGCGGGCGGCATGCTGTTTTTTTGCTCAGGCGCAGCTTTGCCCGCCCCCATGGGCTGGGCAGGTGTAAAATAATCCTGATCGCTTTGCGGCTCAGGAGGATAAGGGCTCTGGCGCGGCGGAAAGCTTTGCCTGTCCCGAAAAAAATCTTGCTGTCCCCCGTTTGGAGGCGGGGGGATGGGGTTGGACATGAAACCTCCTTGGCTAGCGAAGTAAAAAGTTGCTTCGCGCCGGGTGCAATAATGCATGCATAGGATACCGCGACAAGGACATTTTGTAAAGAATGTGTCGTTTTAAAAGCAGAAGCCATGGATAAAGCAATCGATGCAATATCGGGAGATTAAACAAGTCTTTGGCAGCTCTTACGATATGTCTCATCGGAAAAAGTAATCTTTAAAGGCTCTCGGCCAGGTTTTGAGCAATCCTGAGTCCATCCACAGCCGAGGACATAATACCGCCCGCCATGCCGGCACCTTCTCCCGCGGGATAGAGGCCAGCAATGTTGCTGCAGCCAGCAGTATCTCTTGGAATGCGAAGGGGGGAGGATGATCTGGCCTCGATGCCGGTGAGGACTGCGCCTTTGGTATAAAAATCTTTTAGCTTGCGGCCATATGCCAGCAAAGCTTCTTTAAGGCCTGCCGCGGCAAAACCCGGCAGGCAGTCGCGCAGGTCACAAAGCTGGGTACCAGGCAGGATGCTGGGCATCACATCACCCAGTGCTGCAGAGGGTTTGTCCAACAGGAAATCCTCTGCCAATTGAGCTGGCGCTTTGAATTGGCCGCCGCCCAATGTGAAAGCTTTTTCTTCCCATTCGCGCTGGAACGCGATTCCCGCCAGCGGATGGGATGAAGCAAAGTCCTGGGGCCTGACTTCTATTAGGATAGCGGCGTTGGCATTCTCGCCATGGCGTTTATAGGTGCTCATGCCATTGACGCACAGACGTTTTGCCTCGCTGGAGGCATTGACCACCTTCCCGCCCGGACACATGCAAAAGGAGTAGCTGCCTCTGCCGTTTCCCAGCCTGTGGCTGAGGTGATATTCAGCAGGGGGCAGGTTTGGATGCTCAGCAAAGGCGCCATATTGCGCTTTGTTGATGATGGTTTGCTTTTGTTCGATGCGAACACCGATTGAGAAAGGCTTTTGTTCCATGCGAAGCCCGCTTCTGTACAGCATCTCCTGGGTGTCGCGCGCGCTGTGGCCCAGCGCCAGGATTAGCTTTTGCGTCTGAAGCTTAACTGTCGTACCGTCATGGCGGTAGCTGATGGCGGTCAGCCTGTCCTCCTGGGTATGAATGGCATCCAGACGCGCGCCAAACAGCACGCGCCCACCCAGCTGTTCAATCTCCCCGCGGACAGAGGAAACGATTTTTGGCAGCTTGTCAGTGCCGATATGGGGGCGTGCCTGGTAGAGGATATCAGGCGGCGCGCCGTGATCTGCAAAAGTTTCCAGCACCTGACGGCAGCGGGGGTCCTTGATACCGGTGTTGAGCTTGCCATCTGAAAAAGTGCCAGCGCCGCCTTCGCCAAACTGCATATTGCTCTCTTGATTCAATTCACCCAAACGGTACAGGCGGTTGACGCTGCGTGCTCTGAGCGTCACCGGCTCACCCCGCTCAAGCACCAGAGGCGCAAGGCCTGCCCTGGCCAGGTAAAGGGCGGCAAATAAGCCGCAGGGGCCAAGGCCGACCACAACAGGAGGAATTGATGAAACAGCGGGTAGTGGATTTAGTTTTGGGGTGTCTTTCACAATGACGGCATCTTTCAGCTTTCGCTTTCTGAGAAAGCTTTGTTCGTCCCCTTTGATGATGACATCCAGGGCATAGACAAAACGCAGTTTGGCTTTCTCCCTGGCATCCACACTTTTTTTGGCGATGCGCAGGCTGATGATGTCATCAGAGGATAGTTTCAGGCGTTTTCGGGCCTCTAAAAAAGCGCCTTCGTCACCCTCGTCAATTGAAATGTACAGGTTGCTGAGTCGTATCAAAGACAGGATCCTTTCCTAATTGAGCTGCTGAGGAACTGAATATAATAAAGTGAAATACTTTTCATCAAAAAAGAGGAGATCTCTTCTCCTCTAAAAGATATCATAATTCCTCGTCGCAGGCTATCAGTTGCCGCACTCAATGCTGATGTCGTTGAATTTTTTAAGCAGCACATCCATTGAGAGGTTCTTTTTATCTTTGTCCCCAACATCCATCTCGATGCCGCCCTGGTGCATCATCAGCAGCCTGCTGCCATATTCCAGCGCATAGCGCAGGTTGTGGGTGACCATGATGGCCGTGAGCTTGCCTTCTTTTACCATGCGCTGCGTGAGGGTCATGATGGTATCGGCGGCCTTGGGGTCGAGGGCTGCTGTGTGTTCATCCAAGATGAGAAAATCGATGGGGTAGAGCCTGCTCATGGTCATGGTCAGGGCCTGGCGCTGTCCGCCCGATAAGCTGCCGACCCTGGTATGCAGCATATTTTCAAGCCCCATATTCAGCTCATGCAGTAAATCCCGGTAGTGAGTCAGCCTGC
>JAAZEI010000235.1 GCA_012512355.1 Clostridiales bacterium
CTGTCAGCGTGGTGATAAAGGGCGGCACGTTCAGGTACTGTATGCAGGCGCCCATCAAAAGCCCCAGCCCCACGCCCACAAACAGCGCGAAGGCAATGCAGATGATCGGGTCCAGGCCGGTCAGGCACATTGTCCTTTGGACGTTTCACAGATAGATTTTTCTATTAAGCAGGTCTAAACTGCGGATATTACCATGAGCATATTTCCCTGCGCTTTCTACTCCGGTCGGCTCAACCTATTTCCAGACACCAACCAAATAAACGAACACTGTGTCAATCAGCTTAATAAGCTTATTGTCCTAAAGCGCCCCGAGTGAGCTTTCTCGACAGTCGACCTTTACTCCGATTGCTAAGCACAATGCTCTGCAGCAAGATAAAGATACACAGCATAGCGCCGGTCGTAATGCTTTGCCACCATGGATCACGTAAGCCGGAGGCCTGTACAATGGATTTTATTGTTGATAAAATCAGCGTACCAAACAAAGAACCGATGACATTTCCAACACCTCCCGAAAGGAGTGTCCCGCCAATAATTGATGATGCAATCGCGTTCATCTCCGCTCCTGCGGCATTGGTGGCATTTCCGGCTGCGGTATGAGTCAAAAACACAAATCCGCCGATACCGGCAAGTAAACCGCATATGATATAAGACATAAAACGCGTACGTCTTACGTTTACTCCAAGCATCAAAGCGCTTTGTGCATTCCCGCCTACCGCATACAGATTGCGGCCAAGCCTAGTCCGCTTCAGCATGATATAAACCAGCGCAACAAGTATCAGCGCAACAATGACGCCGCCCTCAATCCGGCCCGGAATCAGCGATCCATTTTTCGCAGTATAACCAAGCCAAGGTATTTCAATACGCGCATCTTTTAACGCAAGAAATGCAGCATTTTTAACCGTACGAGGTTCGACGCTGACAATTGTTGTCAAGCCTCTGGCAAAAAACATACCCGCGAGTGTGACAATAAAAGGTTGAATATTCAAGTATGAAACCAAATACCCTTGCACAACACCGAAGGCTAAGCCTATCCCTACAGCCATCAGCATGGATGCGCCAACGCTCTGTCCTTGGGTTTCCAAGCCAACAACACAAGCCATTACAACCAAAGCTGTAACGCCGCCAACCGAAATATCAATCCCTCCGGCAATCATCACGATGGTCAGTCCGCATGAAAGAATAATCAGATAAGCATTATTGTTCAGCATATCAAATAGCTGCTGAGGTCTGGAAAAGCCTCCCCCCCAAATGATTATCGCCAGCGCATACATCCCTATAAAAACGAATATCGAAATGGATAATAACAGTTGGGTATCGCTTATTGGTTCTCTCCGTGTATTGCCTGGCATATTCCTTGATGCATCTCGGCTCATGCTTACTAACTCCTTTCGATAATGGCAGGAATTTTTTTAGTGGTGAGTTTTCTCAGGAGACGATTAGTGGTATCTTTCACAACAGGAGATCCGATAAAAACCATCAAAATAATGACAACGGCTTTATATGCCTTAATTTCCATGGAGGAAACTTTCATGGCATACAAAGTAGTTGTCAGCGCTTGTATAGCATACGCGCCAATCAAGGAACCCGACATCTTGAATTTACCGCCGCTCAAGGCGTTGCCTCCGATGGCTACAGCTAAAATAGCATCCATTTCAATTTCAGCCAGTATAGTTTCGTGATTTATCAGCCCCAGCCTGCTTACCCTTATACAACCCGCAATGGCTACACAGATGCCAAGAATCATAAATGTAAGAATCTTAATCCATGTGGAGTTGATTCCGTTGAGATGAGCCGCGCGCTGATTTATGCCAACAACCTGGGTATAAAAACCCAAATTTGTCCATTTAAACAGCAGGAAAAAAGCAAGACAACAAATGATTACAATGAAAACTGGCGTAGGTACAGGTACACCGGGAATAAAACCGCCGATTGCTTTGATGATAGGGCTTGAAACTGTTGGCGTAGCCCCTCCGTTAATCCAGTAGGCAATTGATCGCCCGGAAGTAAACAAAATCAATGTAGCGATCATTGGCTGGATTTTAAAAACCGCA
Organism: Clostridiales bacterium; assembly: GCA_012512355.1. Classification (GTDB taxonomy): domain Bacteria; phylum Bacillota; class Clostridia; order Christensenellales; family Aristaeellaceae; genus UBA1038. The sequence continues at coordinate 2,052 of JAAZEI010000235.1, forward strand.
ACAAGCACTCCATTGAATGCTCCAACAAGAATCGATACGGCACAGCAAGCTAAAAAGCCTAACAAGACAACCGGCGGTGTAATATTCCCATTGCGCAACGCAGATACAAAAACGCTGCCCGCGATTGCCGCGGTAGCACCTACGCTAATATCCTGACCCCCTGAAGAAGAGGTCACCAAAGTCATTCCCATAGCTAAGATAGCGAGTTCAGACGCGCTGTTTAGAATACTTATCAGATTTCCAGCGAGTACATAATTGCCTTCATTGTTTACGGTAAGGGCTATAGAAAAAAAACTCGGATCCCGAAGCATATTGAACACAAAAAGCGACACGATCGCAATAATAGGTATTAGCAGCTGAGTAAAATCATTGCGCGAACGTCCAGATTGCCTTATATCATTCTTCATCTCTTTCTGACCCCTTTGCAATTGTACTCATCACTTTATCCTGCGTGATTTCGTCGCCTCTCAGTTCTCCAACAATACTGCGATCACGCATCACGATAAGTCTGGAACAGGTTCTCAGCATTTCTTCAATTTCAGAAGAAATAAATGTTACACTGACTCCTTCCTCCGCAAGCTTCAGAACAAGTTTTTGAATTTCAACTTTTGTACCAATATCAATACCGCGAGTGGGCTCATCCAATATAAGATATTGAGGGTGGGTGAGCAGCCAACGGGCTAAAATCACCTTTTGCTGGTTTCCGCCGGAAAGTGACTTAATAGGAGTATCAGCTGAAGGTGTTTTAATCCCCAGGCTCTTGATAAATTCATTTGCATAAGCCTCCGCCTCAGAGCGGGTAAATGGCTTAAAAAAACCTTTCATCACCTGCAGCGCGAGAATGATGTTTTCCCGTACCGACAGATCCTCAATAATCCCATCCTGTTTTCGATCTTCCGGCAAATAACCGATACCCTTATTCATTGCTTCTATCGGTTTATTGATTCTTGTTTTCTTTCCTCCAATCCTGACTTCCCCCCCCGACACCTTATCAGCGCCAAAGATCGCGCGTACACACTCACTGCGGCCGGAACCCAGAAGGCCGGTAAAGCCATTAATTTCACCTTTATAGATTTTAAAGTCAAAAGAATTGGTACAGACATTGCTCGACAGACCGACAGCCTCATAAGCAGGAGCGGTATCTTCTTTATAAGCTTCCTCTTTTTTATGAATCAAAGACAAATCATCCAAGGTCTTCCCGATCATTTTTTCAACCAGCTTGACCTTGGGCAAACTTTCTATCTCATATTCACCAACAAGTTCTCCATTGCGCAGAACCGTTATCCTGTCACATACTTCATACACTTGTTCCAAGAAATGAGTTACAAATAAAATCCCAACACCACGGGATCTCAAATTGCGCATCAAAGTGAATATCATCTTCACTTCTTTTTCGTCCAAAGATGATGTGGGTTCATCCAGTATGAGAACTTTGCAATCCATATCGACAGCTCGCGCTATCGCAACCATTTGCTGAACCGCTAATGAACAGCTACCCAATTGCTGCTTGGGGTTTGCGGGAATCCCCAGACTTTCAAGTATCTTGCCGGATTCTTTATAGGTTTTTCGCCATTGAATAATCGGATCTTTGTACCGCCCTATATAGATATTTTCAGCAACAGTCAGATTGGGGCACAACATAATCTCCTGATATACCGTGCTGATACCATATTTCTGTGCTTCCTGAGGTGATCTGATGGTTATTTCTCCATCGGCACCTTCAATATTGATTGTGCCGGAATCTTTTTGATATACACCGGTCAACACCTTTATTAATGTAGATTTCCCCGCGCCATTTTCCCCCATTACCGCATGAATCTCTCCTTTTCGAAGAGTAAAGTCAACATCATGCAGCGCTCTCACACCCGGGAATGTCTTGCATATCTTTTTCATGGATAAGACTATATCATTTTGCATCTCTGCCTTCTCCTCAGACCCATTGCTAACTATATCAAGCAGTGTTGGCGGCTCACCTACATTAATGCGCGGTGTGGATGCGCGGAATCATCCGCGCAGTCCACACCGCGTAATTCTTGCTACAAACTAGACATCCAAATTGACCTTACAGTCCATACTTGTCGATGTCTTCACGGGTGATCGTCGCGGCATCAAATCCTCTCTCCTCAGAGATAACGATTTTTGTCGGCAGAGTTTCGCCTTTTTCCAGCGACTGGATCATCTCGCTGATGACGTCAGCCTGGAACGGGCTGCACTGACCATCATAATTCCAGTTACCGGCCAATACTTCTTCAAGAGCCCATGTGTTGCAGTCAAAGCCCATGATCACAACATCGCCATTTTTACCATGCGTAATGCCGGCTTCGTCAAGAGCCGCGACAGCGCCTCTTGCCATACCGTCATTCTCTGCGTAAATGACATTGAACTCTTGTTTAGAGTTAATGACGGACTCAACTATTTCCTTTGCCTTTGCTTCATCCCATGTTGCGGTCTGCTGTACAACCAACTCAAACTTCCCGGCAGCAACCTGTTCGTTCACTGCGCCGCTGCGGCCAATCTGCGCGTCAGAAAGCATTGCTCCCTGGATATGGATGATCTTATAGGTATCAAGGTTTTGTGCCAGCAACCATTCTACCGCAAGCTGCCCTTCTTTGGCCATATCAGATACGACAGCAGCCTCAAACATGCTTTCGTCAATATCAATCATACGATCAAAGAGGAATACTTTGACGCCGGCTTCCTGAGCATTCTTGAGAACGCTATCCCAGCCTGTGGTTTCAGCAGCGGAGATAAGGAGATAGTCAACGCCGTCAGTAATGAACTGCTGAGCGGCATTGAGCTGTTCGTCATTCTTTATGCTGTAGAATGTTTTCGCAGAATACTTGTTTTCTGCGGAGAAAACTCTCTCGAAGTCCTTTACATTCGCGTCACGATAACCAGACTCAGACGGTGGATTATTCACAATACCAACCACTATTTCATCCGCCGTAGCAAACGCGGTTGCGCTTAAAAACAGAGAACACACCAATACGAAGGATAATGCCAGAATAATCAACTTTTTCATTGTCTTTCCCCCTAAATTTGATTTGATTCCTAAAGTTCTGCAGACATTATGCATACTCACACAGTCAGCATGCCCTGTAATTCTATCCTATTCATTGTCCTATACAGGGTTTTGCACCTTCCAAGTCGTACAGCAACAGTTACTTTTCCGGACAATCGGAACTAAAGCAACAACGAGCGTAAGGATTTCTTTGCCTTTACCCCCTTATCTTTATTGACCGGCCTTACCCGATCTATTTTTATCAGTTTATGCGAAACAGTTGTTTCAATCAAGGCATTGTATTTTGCAAAAAAGTGGATATTTACACTTCTTTGTGATGAAGAATTGTAATGTAGATTTATTTACGAGGAAAGGGGCATTATTTTACGTCAGCGCGTCTTTATGCGCCGCGCGGTACTCGCGCGGGCTCATTTGAAAATTCTTTTTAAACAGATAGCCGAAATAGTGCGGATCGCGGTAGCCCACGCGCTGGGCAATATCGCTGGACCGCAGGGCGCTTGATAGCAGCA
>JAAZEI010000236.1 GCA_012512355.1 Clostridiales bacterium
TTAAAATTTCGTTTAAAGAATTTTAGGACACAATAAGAGCGAAGTGCACTACCTGCTAAGAGTATAAAATAGCTCATAATGTAGAATTTGTGTAGAACGAAGTTGTTTATTCATCATTCTACAGAGTCCACATCATGAGCTATGTCTCATCTTAGGACATTCAAATGAGGCTATATTGAAAGTTTACCTGCCTTAGCTTAATTCAGATAGAAAAATCTCTTAATTATAGGACGTCATCAGTCCTGTATTCATAAAGTATTAAAGCGAAATGTATCCGCAACATCATATCAAGCAGAAGCTGCTCAAAACAATGATTCTAAGCGAAGAAGAGGCTCTAGACCCTGCGGGAAATGGAACCAAAACATACCTGAATTTATCGAATAAAAGGCGATTGTCCAACTTCATAAAGCCTTAGCGATAGTACGCTTTAAAACCCAAACAACATACTAAAAAGATAAATCGCTTACTGCAATTTTGTTGTGGTACATCTTGGATTCCCGCTTTAGTTCAAGAACCCTTACTAACCCTGAAAGCGAGGCAACACTAAAAATTCTAGTGGCCTAGTTCTGGAATTTCAAACCAAGAAACCAATCATATATTGGTCGAATAAATGGAATTGCCCTGCAACTTATTCCTAATTAATAAGAGACCGCCGCTGACATAAAACAAATAATAAGTAACTTTCAATCTCTGGTTATCTAATTATTTGAACAAATCAGTCGACAAATATCGCTCTCCAGAATCCGGCAGCAGTACCACGATATTTTTACCGGCATATTCGTCTCGTTTAGCCACGTGCATAGCAGCAGACACCGCAGCACCAGAGGAAATACCCACCAGCAAACCTTCCTGGTGCGCCACTTCCTGTGAGGCAGCAAAGGCATCCTCATTTTCTACCTGGATAATTTCATCCACGACACTCATGTCCATGATTTGAGGAATAAATCCGGCACCGAGTCCTTGCAGTTTATGGGGGCCGGGCTTTCCGCCCGAAAGAACAGCCGAATTAACCGGCTCGACCGCGATAATTTTCACTCCCGGGATTTTTGCTTTAAGAACCTGGCCAACGCCTGTCAGCGTGCCGCCAGTTCCCACACCCGCAACAAAGGCTGCCACTTCATTGGATGTGTCCTCCAAAATTTCAATGGCGGTGGTCTCTCTATGTGTCCTGGGATTGGCGGGGTTCTTAAACTGCTGGGGAATAAATGATTTGGGTGCTTGATCCGCAATCTCCTGGGCACGGGCTATGGCGCCCTTCATGCCTTCCGCGCCAGGAGTCAGCACCACTTCAGCGCCCAGCGCCGCGAGCAAGGATCTGCGCTCGATACTCATGGTGTCGGGCATCGTCAAAATCAGCTTATAGCCCAAGGCCGCAGCGACGAAAGCCAGACCGATGCCTGTGTTGCCGCTGGTTGCCTCCACGATCACAGTGCTTTGATCAAGCAAGCCCCTCTCTTTGGCATCCTGTACCATGGCAAAAGCGATTCTGTCTTTGACGCTGCCCAGTGGATTATAATATTCCAGCTTCGCAATCAAATGAGCCTTTACAGCATGCGCTTTTCCATAGCGATTGAGCTGCAAAAGGGGTGTTCTTCCAATAAGCTCGGTTAAGTTCTGATATATTTTCGGCATTTTTTTACTCCTTTAGTTTTCAAAACTGTTATCTCACAGCGTTCGTATGACAAACATACCTCTTTTACAGGTTTTTTAATCACGAACGGCATTCTTTGCAGGATTATCCTGACGCGCCCACCAATTCAAAATCATCAGTCATAAAGCAGCAATGAAGCACCTGCCATTATAAAATAGTATCACAAATCAGCCTGACATGTTAGGATGAAGGCGTTGATTTTTAAAAAGGCAGGTGCTCGATGATGGTCATTCACGAAAAGACAATTTCCTTGAAGGATGGCAGAACTTGTCTTTTACGTACACCCCAAGAGAAGGATGCGCCACTGCTGCTTAATTACCTTCAGACTATGTCAGCAGAAACAATTTATGTTTTAAGCTATCCCGATGATACCTTTCCAAGCCTCAATGAAGAAATTTCTTTTATTAAAAGTATTCGAGCCTCCTTCAACAGGTGTATGGTGTCGGCCTTTGTTGATGGGGAACTCGCCGGCACGGCACAAATCAGGCGTCACACTAAAATCAAAACCAGACACAGGGCTGATTTTGGAATCGGTCTTTTGCAAAAATTCTGTGGATTGGGTTTGGGCGGCAAAATACTGGATGAACTCATCAGCATGGCAATAGATTTGGGCTGTGAGGTTCTTGAACTGGAGGTTATCCAGGGAAATCATCAGGCCATTGCACTGTACGAGAAAAAAGGATTTGTCCGTTTTGCCCAGCGGGAAAAAGGAATTCGCCTCAAAGACGGCACCTATCTCAGTGAGGTTTTGATGCGTAAAGACCTGATAGTTTAAAACAAACTTTGGGATAATTACAACAAGAAGAAAGCTTTTTCATCCTGAAAAAATTAGCGTCTGCTAACCTACCCTTAAATTGACAACTTAAACACCCTATGATAATCTATAGCCAGTATCCAGAAGGAGGAACAGCAGCCAATTATGACAAGCAGAGCACAAAAAAGAAGCAAGACCAACCGCAGTGTTCTCATTCGAGCGATGAGCATTTTTCTGGCTCTTCTCATTGTAGGCGGCACTTTCGCGTCGCTTCTACAATTATTCTAGTGTCCGATTTTTAAAAACTTATACAAAATTAGGAGGAGCAAATATGGAATTTAAGGGTTCAAAAACTGAGCAGAACCTGCTCGAAGCATTTGCCGGTGAGAGCATGGCCCGCAACAAGTATGACTATTTTTCCCGCGCTGCCCAAAAAGAAGGTTATGAGCAGATTGCCGGTATCTTTGCGGCAACCGCACTGAATGAAAAAGAACATGCCAAGCTTTGGTTTAGGGCCTTGGGCGAATTGGCTGAAGGCAACACACCCGGTGATACCCTCAAGAACCTGCGCGCAGCCGCTGCGGGTGAATACTACGAGTGGACTGAAATGTACAAAAATTTTGCAGAAACAGCCCGCGAAGAAGGATTCAAAGATATCGCCCTGCGCTTTGAAAATGTCCGCAAA
>JAAZEI010000237.1 GCA_012512355.1 Clostridiales bacterium
ATTATGGTACGCCCGACAGGAGTCGAACCTGCGACCTTCAGAGTCGGAGTCTGACACTCTATCCAGCTGAGCTACGGGCGCATGAAGCCTTGAAACCTGAGGGTTCAAGGCGAAAATAGTATAGCATGCGACAATTTGACTGTCAATGAGATCTCGACCTTTATTAAGCGGAATACTAAAACAATTAAAGAATAAAAAGGGCTAAGAACAGCAGACAAAACAAACCGTTGTAAGTAATTTTCAAGCCGCAATCTTCAGAATCAATCTTCGATGATGTCGCCTTTGAGGCTCAAAGTGATTATTTGCCAGGGAATGAATTTGCCGCTGTCCTGCAGGGCCCTCACCGCTGCACGCTCAAGACCGCCGCAGCAGGGAACCTCCATCCGGACAATGGTCAGGGATTTGATAGCGTTTTGACGCAGAATCTCCTGTAATTTTTCTGAATAATCAACGGAGTCAAGCTTTGGGCAGCCAATGAGCGTAATATGATTTTTCATGAAACGATTGTGAAAATTCGGGTGAGCATAAGCCGCGCAGTCCGCTGCAACCAGCAGATTCGCACCCTGATAATAAGGGGCCGTAAGGGGCGCCAATTGTATTTGTACAGGCCATTGCGCAAGCTGACTGTTAAGCGGCGACTGCAAAACATCGTTGGGGGCTGGTTCAGCTGGCTCCATGGCTTGAGCGCTCATGCCAGAACAGCCGGGTACAGGAGCCGATGCTTCGATTGGTTGTGCTTGATTTAGCTGTACCGCCTCTTCGTCAAAAGCATCAGCTTCCCGCTGTATGATAGCAATGGCGTCAACAGGACAGACCGGCAGACAATGCCCAAGACCGTCACAATAGTCATCTCGCACAAGTTTTGCTTTGCCATTGATCATCTGGATAGCACCTTCCTGACAGGCGCTGGCGCAAAGACCGCAGCCATTGCACTTTTCTTCATCTATAAATACAATATCTCGTTTCAATTACTATCTCCTTGATGATATAACCTTATTCTTTTATTCGCTGTGGTGGGAACCTTTATCCTTCAGCGTCCGGCGAAAACTTAAGTTCAATTTTTATATCAGCCACCCGCGAAATCGTCTCATGAACAGAACAATATTTAGCCGCCAGACTGCTTGCACGCTCAAAACCCTTTTCCTCGGCAGCACCAAAAATAGTGAATATCATGCTGACCTCTTTGAGCGTGGTGGGTATTTCCTCACGTTTTATCCCATGAATGTCAATGGTGGCACGCTGATACTCCAGCCGCATCTTCTTAGCAATATCAATAAATGTTGCATAATAACATGCGCCCAGTGCCCCAAGCATCATATCATAGGGTACAAGCTGTCCCTCTTCTTGGCCAATCTGAACCTGTGAATGCTTTGTTTGCATCACCCCATCAAGTTCATTGGTGAAATGAATGGAAACAGATACTTTACTCATTGTCTTCTCCTAACGTGCGTGTACATTCTTGGTCAGTTTTAGGAAACATGAATGGTTCATTACATTCATTAATTCCATACAAAGAACCATTTTGATGATAGCCTTCAAAAGGAGCTTATTCAAGCCCATGAAAAAATAACACAAGACTTGACACTTCGTCAATCAAATCTCTTGTTTATCTTTGCTTTTATTAGCCAGGTCTTCATGTTATACTAACCAGAAGATCATTAGACTTTTTTGAAAGGTTGCTGCATGGACGATATACTGATACAAAAAATTACTGTTTTGTTCTCCACCCTCTCCCAGGAGCTCAGGCTGTTGGATGCGCAGGGTGACAGCCTGGTTCCCAAAGACAGCGCCTCTTATTATTTGCCTGATGCCATGCAGAGCGGAGAAATCAGAGAACACAACGCCTATCATTTTATGCGCCTGAACAGTTCCGAATCTTTAAATCTTCTTTGTCCGGTCTCTGATTATTCAGCTGATCTGTTGCGGCTGGCCGCCGGTGCCATTGAAGCCATCGCTGAATTATATCCGCAAAGCCGCGGAAAAACAGATGCCTACCGGCGTCTGATGACAGAGGATACTGCAGAAGAAGAGGTTGCTTTGCTCATTGATGAGCACCGCATCCCTCAAAACCTCGCGCGCTGTGTTGTTCTGATAAAACTGCACTCTGTCAAACAGCAGGCCTATGATTTGCTGCAAGGTCTGATGCCTCTGGAAGACAAGGATGTTCTTCTCCCCTTTGACGCAAATAAGGTGCTGTTGATAAAAGCTCTGGAAGATCCTCATTCTTTGACAGAAGCCAAAGAATACGCTCAGGCGCTTGAAGAAACAGTAAGAGAGGAAAGCAGTTTTTCAATCAGCTGCGGTATTGGTGGCACCCACCTGCTTGCCACAGGCCTTCGTGAGAGCTATCTGCAGGCAAAACAAGCTCTGGATGTTGGCTCGCAGTATTTTTTAAAAGAGAACATCTTTGTTTGGCATGATATGCTGCTGCCCCGATTCTTTTGCGAAATACCTGTTGAGAGGGCGCGTTATTACCATAGCCTTGTTTTCAACAAAAAAACCTCAAGACATTTAACAGATGAAATGATTCAGACAGTGGAAATGTTTCTGGAAAAAGATCTCAATATGTCCGAGACCGCGAGACACCTTTATATTCACCGCAATACCCTGGTGTACCGCCTTGACAAAGTGCAGCGGCTGGTTGGCCTTGATTTGCGCAAATTTTCCGACGCGTTTTTATTTAAAATGCTTTATGATTTGAAATTCAGACTTAACGAAAAAAACATGCGGAATCAAGACCGCTGAAAGGCTTCAACATGATGAAGAAAAGAAGTATCGCTGCCCTGTTAGCCCTCCTATTGATGATCGTTCAACTGCAAGTCACCGCCCTCTCCTTCCCTTTCAATTTTGGGGGCAGCAAGGAAGAGACTGTCACCATTACCAAAGAAGAGTATGAGCGGCTAAAACAGTATGAAAAGCTTGACGAAGTTCGACTTTTTCTGGAGAAATACTATTACCAGGAACCTGATGAAACAGCCTTGCTAGAAGGTGCCATCCAGGGATTGCTCGCTGGCACGGGCGATGTCTACACTTTTTATTATCCCGAAGAGTCCTGGAATACCTTGTGGGAAGAAGACGAGGGCAAGTATGCAGGCATCGGCATCCAGATGCTGGGCAGTTATGAGACCAACCTGGTCACCATTACCCGCGTATTCAAGGGTACTCCGGCCGAAGCCGCCGGCATTCGCAAAGGCGATATTCTTTTTAAAGTTGAAGATTTGGAAATCACCGTGGCTACACTGCAGGATGCGGTGAACGTGATGCGCGGAGTACCCGGTGAAAAAGTGCATGTTGAACTCATCAGAGAGAGCGAAGTGCTGCCCTTTGATGTAATTAAAGCAGAAATTATCATCAACCGCGTCGAAAGCATGATGCTGGAAGAAAACATCGGTTACATTGCCCATTATGAATTTGCAGGCGAGAGCTTTGAAGATTTCAAAAAGGCATTTGACGCACTAAGCGCTGCGGGCATGGAAGCCCTCATTATCGACCTTCGTGACAACGGAGGCGGCTGGGTTCAGGATGGCGTCAGGCTTGCCGATATGTTCCTGGACAAAAAAATGCTGTTTTATACCGAGAATAGGGAAGGGCGAGAAGAAACCTTTACGCAGGAGGGCATGAACGCCATTCCCCTGGTCATCCTGGTGAATGAAAACTCTGCCTCTACTTCAGAAATCGTCTCTGCCGCGATGAAAGATTATAAGCGGGCGACACTGGTTGGCACCAACACCTTTGGTAAGGGCCTGATTCAAATGGTGATGAGTTTGTCCGACGGCAAAAGCGGCTTTCAGTTCACCAGCGCGCAGTACTTCTCCCCTCTTGGAAACCAGGTGCATAAAGAAGGTGTGGAGCCGGACATCGAGGTAGAACTGCCTGAGGACATGGTTCATAGTTTAACCAAACTTGGTGACATGAGCGACCCGCAGCTTAAAGCAGCATTTGATGAAGCTTTAAATCTGCTCAGCACAAAATAAGAGCAGCCTGCGAACATATTCAATCAACCGGCCAGCTTATATCACAAAGCGGGCCGGTATTTTATATAGGCTGTCTACATTCGCATTGTCAATATTGCCTTAGGAGGGTATAATCAGCCCGTATGAGATTAAAGGAGACAGTTATATGAAGTTAGGTGTTGTCGGCTTACCCAACGTTGGTAAATCTACCCTTTTTAATGCGATTACCAATGCGGGGGCCATGGCCGCAAACTACCCTTTTTGCACAATTGAGCCCAATACCGGCGTGGTCCCGGTACCCGATGACCGGCTGGACAAGCTCAGCGCTATGTTTCACCCCAAAAAAACCACACCCGCCAGCATTGAGTTTGTGGACATCGCCGGATTGGTACGCGGAGCCAGCAGGGGTGAAGGTCTGGGCAATAAATTCCTGTCACACATCAGGGAAGTTGATGCCATTGTCCATGTTGTGCGATGTTTTCAAGATGACAACATCATTCATGTTGAAGGCAGTATCGACCCCTTGCGGGATATGGAAACAATTAATCTGGAACTCATCTTTTCAGATATGGATACCGTACAAAAACGTCTTGATAAATCAAAAAAGATGAGCAAGACCGGTGATAAAAAGTATCAGGCTGAAGTTGATCTGGCACAAAAAGCGCTGGATCACTTTGAAAAGGGACTGCCTGCGCGTTCCCTTGAACTTTCCGCCTCCGAAAGCGAAATATTGGGACAATGGTTTCTGCTGACCACCAAACCGGTCATCTATGCCCTGAATATCTCTGAGGAAGATGTGGGAAAGGATGCAGACGAAATTGCCGATGTCGATCGCGTGAAGGAGGTTGCCTCATGCGAAGGAGCACAAACTCTTCTCATCAGCGCCGCCATTGAGGAAGAAATCGCCGCGATGGAGCCTAGTGAAAAGCAGCAATTTATACAAGAGCTTGGCATTGGACAAAGCGGTCTGGACAGGCTGGTGCAGCAATGTTATGAACTGCTTGGTTTGATCAGTTTCCTGACTTCCGGTGAAGATGAATGCCGTGCATGGACCATCACCAAGGGAACAAAAGCACCGCAGGCTGCAGGCAAAATACATACAGATTTTGAAAAGGGGTTTATTCGCGCTGAAATTGTTCCTTTTCATAGCCTCATGGAACTTGGCAGCATGCTTGCCTGCAGAGAAAAAGGCCTGGTTCGCAGCGAAGGCAAAGAATACGTCATGCAAGACGGCGATGTCACATTATTTCGCTTCAATGTGTAAATTATGAGCAAAATAGGCTTTATGTTAAAACGCCTGGTTAAGATGGACTACAAAAGAATGTGGTCCGTTACAGCTATCTTAAAGGAACGCTCCGGTAAAAGCCGTCTGTGGCTGATGAGTGATATGCTTGCCTGCGCAGCAAAATATAATGCCGGCTATATGGATTATATGATTGCTCAAATGTACAATCTGAATCATGCTCAGCGCAAAACTGTCTTGACAAGAGGCATCAATAACAAAATCGTCAGACAAATGAACGATAAAGCATTTTGGCATGTGTTTGATGACAAGGCCGAATTTAATAAAACTTTCGGCAAATGGATAAACAGAGCTTGGATCACCAGTGATGGAAGCATCAGCACCCAGAATCTTATCGCATTTCTACAAAATAAAAAAACAGTATTTCTCAAACCGCTGGAAGGATCCAGCGGGCAGGGCATTGCGCGCTTCCAGGAAAGTGACTGGAAGGATATAGACGCTTTTGCCGATGTAATACGCAATGCGGGAACTTGTATCCTTGAAGAAGGCATCATCCAGCACGATAAAATGTCAGAGCTCAATCCGAACTCTGTCAACACTGTGCGCATTGCCACACTGCTTGGCGGCAGGCAGGAGGGCATCGTCTATGCATTCTTGCGAATTGGCAATGGTAAAATCATGGACAACGTCGATTGCGGGGGCATGGCTGCCAGGGTTGATCTTGAGAGCGGAAAACTGCTGACAGTGGCGGCAGACAAGGCTGGTAACACTTTCACCAGACACCCCATCACAGGGACTGAGATCATTGGCTTTGAAATCCCCCATTTTGATGCCGCCAAAAACATGTGCCTTGAAGCCATGCGCCTGGTCCCTCAAATGAAGTACATTGCATGGGACGTTGCGCTGACACCGGAGGGACCAACAATCATTGAAGGCAACTCCTTCCCCAGCCACGCAGTCCCCCAATTCGCAGCGCATTACCCGCAAGGGATTGGCATACTGCCTGAATTTCAAAAGTTTATCCGCATTTAACTTATTATTCTGCTGTGTGCATGAATCTGGTCTTTTCTATCGTTCTATAAGAGAATTGTACATCCTTTGGAAGGAGTGAAACAAATGGATTTAATCAGAACACTTTTGGTCTATATGGCGATGCTCGTGTCTACATCTGCTGTCAGCAGCCCGTCTTTGACGCCGCTGCCGCCTAATTTTGTGACACCCAGCCCCAGCCCTACAGCCACGATGCAGCCGACAATTGTACCGGCTACCCCTTTTGTTACCTTGACACCAACCGCTTCACCTACCCGAACGCCAACTTTGGCCATGGGAGACCGCGGTGAAAATGTGCGCGTTTTACAGGTTCGCCTGCAGGAGCTGGGTTACCTCAGCGGCCGGGTGGACAGCATCTTTGGCAAGCAAACAAAACAGGCGCTTGAAAGATTCCAGCGCTACAACAACCTGTCTGTTGATGGCATTGCAGGTCCGCAGACAAATCAGAAACTCTATAACGACCGCAATGTTGTCAGGGCACCTGCTGAAGTGGTCACACCGCAGCCCCCAGTCCTGGCAAGCGTTCCTGTTTATTACCGCAACTCAAAGGGAGTGCTGCTTGGAAGCGATACCGTACTGGTGGCGCAAGGCAGTTTCACCCTCAGGCCAAACTCAAGGCTGGTTCCAGCCAATCATAGCCTGATTAGTCAAAACAGCGTGACTGTGCGGGTTGATGAAAAGGGCAGGGCGACCCCTGCTTCTGTCTCATTCACCTATCAGGCAAACAGCGAGGTTACGCCGGTTGTCGTCCCAGTGTTTTACCGTACGGATAACAACATTACACTGGCAACTGACAGCATATCCGTGATGCCGGGACAGACCTTAACCTTTACCGCAGATTCCGGCCGGGTTCCATCCGGCTATACCCTGATCACGTCGGGCAGGCTGACTGTCAGCGTCTCAGCACAGGGAGTTGCCACACCCGGCACGCTCACCTTCATTTACAAGAAAGACGCTGTCAATGCCTCAATCAGCGTCAACTACCGAGATACCGGCGGTGCCCTGCTGGGGCAGGAAACAAAAGTATTTGGACCCGGGGTCCACACCATTACCGCCAATAACAGCATCGTACCCAGCGGCTATACCCTGCAAGGTACAAACAGCCAGCAAGTTTCAGTGTCAAGTGATGGTACCGCAAGCCCCAATACCATTAACTTCGTTTATAAAACAAGTCAGGTCACCGTCCAGGTACCCATCGAATATATCAACCAAGCCGACAGCAGCATCCTTTACAGCGATGTTACATCTGTCGTCAGCGGGCAAAGCATACAGGTGACTGCTGATAACCGAAACGTCCCGGCAG
>JAAZEI010000238.1 GCA_012512355.1 Clostridiales bacterium
CTTTCGTTACTGTTACAATTAATGCTATTCATTCCCTGATGGGAAAAGGAGAATTTCTCGTATGCTCAGAACGCATCCGCTTAACATGATCCGTAACATCGGCATCATGGCTCATATCGACGCCGGCAAGACCACCACAACTGAGCGCATTCTGTTTTACACAGGGCGCGTGTACCGTTTGGGTGAGACCCATGAGGGCAGCGCGACGATGGACTGGATGGCCCAGGAGCAGGAACGCGGCATCACCATTACCTCTGCCGCTACGACCGCCACTTGGGATGGTTATACCATCAACATCATCGATACTCCCGGTCACGTCGACTTCACTGTAGAAGTGGAACGTTCTTTGCGTGTGCTGGATGGAACAGTCGCTGTTTTCTGCGCCAAGGGCGGTGTTGAACCGCAGTCCGAAATGGTATGGAAACAAGCTACCAAGTACAATGTTCCCCGCATGGCCTATGTCAACAAGATGGACATCACGGGTGCAGATTTCTTCCGGGTAGTTGATATGATGATTGACCGGCTGGGTGCCAACGCGATCCCAGTTCAGCTCCCCATCGGCAGCGAAGGAGACTTCCGCGGCATCGTTGACCTAGTCAAGATGAAGGCCGAAGTATACTACGATGACGAAGGCAAAGATGTGCGCGAGGAAGAAATCCCGGCCAACTTGCAAGAATTGGCTCAGGAGTACCGCCTCAAGCTCATTGAAGCCGTTGCTGAACAGGATGACAGCCTGATGGAAAAATATTTCAGCGGTGAGGAAATCACCGATGCGGAAATCAAAAAAGCCATTCGCGCTGCGACCATCGCCTGCGACATGACCCCTGTTTTCTGTGGCACCAGCTACCGCAACAAGGGCGTTCAGCCGCTGTTGGATGGTATTTGCGCCTATATGCCTTCCCCTCTTGATGTCGAGTCCATTAAGGGGACCAATCCTGACAATCCCGATGAAGAGATTATTCGTCACCCAAGCGACGATGAACCTTTCTCAGCACTTGCTTTTAAGATTGCGGCCGATCCCTTTGTGGGCAAGCTCGCCTTCTTTCGGGTGTATTCGGGAACTGTAGATACCAATAACTATATTTACAACTCTTCCAAGGGCAAGCGTGAGCGCCTAAGCCGTGTGCTTAAGATGCATGCTAACCACCGTGAAGATCTTCCGGGCGTGACAACCGGCGACATTGCCGCCGCAGTCGGTCTGAAGTTTACCACGACGGGTGATACCCTGTGTGACGAGAAGCGTCCTGTTATCCTTGAAAAGATGGACTTTCCTATGCCTGTTATCAACGTGGCGATCGAGCCTAAAACAAAGGCAGGACAGGAAAAAATGAGCCTTGCTCTTCAGCGTCTTGCTGAGGAGGATCCCACATTCAAAGCATATACAGATGAGCAGACGGGGCAGACCATCATCGCCGGAATGGGCGAACTGCACCTTGAAATCATCGTCGACCGTATGCTTCGTGAGTTTAAGGTAGAGGCAACCGTCGGCAAGCCGCAGGTTGCCTACAAAGAGACCATCACCAGGCCCGCGACTGCAGAAGGACGCTATGTGCGTCAAACCGGCGGTCACGGTCAGTATGGTCACTGTGTCATCACCATCGAACCCACAGCCCCGGGCGTTGGCTATAGCTTTGAAAACAAGATTGTGGGCGGCGTGATTCCCAGGGAGTTTATTGCCCCCATTGATAACGGCATCCGCGAGGCTGCAGCTTCGGGTATTCTTGGCGGCTATGAAGTAGTTGACTTTAAAGTCATTCTAACCGACGGCAGCTATCACGATGTTGACTCCTCTGAAATAGCCTATAAAATCGCAGGCTCCATGGCATTCAAAGAGGCGCTTCGCAAGGCTGACAGCCGGCTGCTCGAGCCGATGATGAAGGTGGAAGTGGTCGTTCCTGACCAGTATATGGGCGATGTTATCGGCGATATCAACTCCCGCCGTGGCCGCATCGAGACCATGGAAGCGCGCGGTGCAGACCAGGTACTGCATACCTATGTACCGCTGTCTGAAATGTTCGGATATGCAACCGACCTGAGATCAAAAACACAGGGACGCGGCACATTCAGCATGCTGTTTGACCACTATGAAGAGGTCCCCAGAAACATTGCCGAAAAACAGCTAGGCAAGTAA
>JAAZEI010000239.1 GCA_012512355.1 Clostridiales bacterium
CAGCTGGTGAGCATAATTTTTTTGATGTTGGGGTTCACAAAAGACAAATTGGTGCACAAGGTATTAAGCGCTTCTGTGACCGGATAATCCAGCGTGGGCAGCCGGTTGATGCTAGCGTATTTCATGCGAATCTATTGTTTCCTTTGTTTTCTGTTTTTTGGCAGATTGCCGGTCAGCGCATCCATATCAAGGATGGGGACGATGGCCAGCGTGGGCATGCCTGCATACTTGGTGATATCATCCGGCGTCTTGATTTTGTCATCCAGCACAAAGGCTGCAGCCAGGATTGCCGTGGCCGCAAAGGCGCCCAGCATCAGGCCCAGCAGCATGCTGCGTGTCTTGTTGGGCGAAATAGGGCGCAGGGGCCGCAGCGCGGTGGAGAAGGTGTTTGGCGTCTCGGTGGCCATGGTCTGGGAGATATAATCGCTGACCACCTTGGCATACTCATTGGCGATGGTCGCCGCCTCGGTGGGGTAGGGGGAGGTGACAGTAATGTAGAGGATGCGCGTATCCTTGGGGTTGGATATACTGACCATTTTCAGCTGTTCAGCGTAGGTGTAATCAAGCCCCAGGTTGGTGCGGACCTTCTCATTGACTTCCCAGGTCTTAAAGACCTCCTGGTAGTCACTGGCCAGGTAATTGCCTATCTGCATATCCGCCAGGTTGAGCACCGAATCTTTGGACGAGAGGACGTACAGCTTGGCCGTGCTCTGGTACATGGGTGTGACCACGCCAAAGGTGTAGGCAGTTGCAAAAATGAGGCCCACCACCGCGGCCACGGCAATGATCCTCCACCTATCTAATAGGTAAAACCACAGCTCCCGAAGATCGATCTCATCGCTTCCGTCGGCTGCGGCTGCCCTGATCTCGGCTAAAGCCGTATTGCTTTCAGTTAGGTCCATACATGTTCCTTTCGGGAAGTTATGCGAAGTGCAGGTTTGCACACTATTTTATGATAGAAAAGTGCATATCAACGTGATATGAAGCAGGGCGGACGCAAGTCCGCCCTGCTTCACGCAATGACAAGAACAATTATTTGTTAGTTAAGGATGACCAATGAGCCCCAGCCGCCTTCGAGCTTCTCTACATAATCGGCGGGGAAGGTAACATATACTTTGCCCATGTTGGCCTTTGCGGGGCAGGCGATCCACTCAGCACTCCACTCATTGGTGACAGCATTGACCAGGGTGTATACAGCTGCCAGGGCAACAAGGGGCTGGCCTGCGGGGTAGAAGGTGGGGAATACGAAGCCGGCAGTGATATCGCCATAAGCCTCTTCATAGTTAAGCGCGCTGATGGGGATAAACTCGTTCATCTGAAGCTTTTGAAGGTCCGTATTCTCGGGCAGCAATTTTGCCGCGTCTGCCTGCAATTCGTCTGAAAAGAAGTTAATCGCAGCCTTGCCTGTATTTACCTGGCTCTGGATATCTGTCAGATCCTGCATCCAGGGTACTGTGGGTTCGGTCTGGTAGATGATGAAGCCAGCCTGCGGCACAACATTGGTGGACGTGGTGTATTCACCAATGGTCACCATATCCAGCACAGTTTTGCTGGGTGTCGCGAATGCCGCGGCTGTATTCAAGCAAAGAACTGCTGCCAACAGCAATGCC
>JAAZEI010000240.1 GCA_012512355.1 Clostridiales bacterium
CGGCTTTGATGTACAGGCTGCCCTTATGGGCGGCCATGGACATGATATACAGGCTTCTGTCAAGCATCTGCTGCGACAGCAGGGTGATATCCGGGCTTTGAGCCAGAACAATGGGCATCAGACCAAGCACCAAAGACAAAACCAGCAAGAAAGCCAGCGTTTTATGAAATATCTTCATGGTGGTTTCCTTTCTATGCGAAACATAATTTCATTCCATTTAACGAAATAGGCGAGTAATATACTGCAGTCATTAAAAGAATAACACATGCATCGAGTTGGCGTATATAAGATTGCGCACTGCGTACGAACAAATTAAAGAGCCCACTCATGTGAGCAGGCTTCAGCTGGGCCTTACCTAATTCCCCATTTACTGCAGACATAAACATATAAACAGCCTCAGAGCAGCCGCTAATCCCTATACCGATCCTGGTCGTCTGCTGTTAATCTGTTCTGCCAGCTCATTGAGGTACACCCAGCGGTCCAATTTATCCGCCAGCGCTGCCTCAAGCCGCTCTTTTTCTGCGATGACGGGCATTAGCTTTTCATAGTCGCTGGCATAGCTTTGCATATCAGCTTGGACCCGTCTCAACTGATTTTCCAGAGCTGAAATATCCTCATCTATTGTATTAAACTCGCGCTGCTGCGCAAAGCTAAACTTGAGCTGCTGAGTGGGCCTTGAAGGCGAGTCCGGAGGCTCTGCCGATGCGGACTTATCTGTTTTAGTCGTTTGAGCGGGCTGCGCTGCACCGGCATCAGGTTCGCGCTTGTTCAAATAGTCTGAGAAGTTGCCGGTGTATTGGCGGATCTCGCCGTCGGGTCGAAACTCAAAAATGGTGTCGACAATTTTATCAAGGAACCAGCGGTCATGAGAAATGGTGACCACAGCCCCGCTGAAGCCATCCAGATAATCTTCCAGCACTGTCAGGGTATCAGTATCCAAATCATTGGTGGGCTCATCCAGCAGAAGCACATTGGGCGCGCCCATGAGGATGCGCAGCAGATACAGACGACGCTTCTCGCCGCCGGAGAGTCTGCCAACAGGAGTCCACTGCATATTGGAAGGAAACAAAAACCGCTCCAGCATCTTGGAGGCAGTGAGGGTGCCCTCGTTGGTGATCACTTCGCCCGCAACCTCTTTGATATAATCAATCACACGAATGTTTTCCAGCGGTGCTTCCCACATTTGTGACAGATAGCCAATTTTTACCGTCGCGCCATGCTCCACACTGCCCGAATCCGGTGTGAGGGTACCCGCAATCATCTTGATCAGGGTAGATTTTCCGCTGCCGTTTGCGCCGATGATGCCGATGCGGTCGTCACGAAGCAATACATACGAAAAATCTCTGCCCAGACAGCGCTCGCTAAAAGATTTGCTGATGCCGTCAATTTCAATGATCTTTTTACCAAGACGGGAGGAGACCGAATCCATTGCCAGGGCCTGAGCCGCATCCGCTGTGCCATCCTGCAGGGCATGAAAGCGATGGATGCGATCCTTGCTCTTGGTACTGCGCGCCTTAGCGCCCTGCATCATCCACTCCAGCTCACGCTTGTAAAGGCTGCGGTTTTTACGCTGAGCGGCTTGCTCATCTATTTCGCGCTGCGCCTTTTTTCCCAAAAAGCCTGAATAATTATCCTCATAAGAAAACAGCGCACCGGCATCGATTTCAACGATGCGGCTGGTAACGCGCTCTAAAAAATAACGGTCATGGGTTACCATCACAACGGCGCCTTTATAGCGCTGCAAAAAGACTTCCAGCCACTGGACCATGTCACTGTCAAGGTGGTTGGTAGGCTCATCCAAGAGCAGCATTTCACAGGTGCTCAACAGCGCCTGCGCAATTGCCACGCGTTTCTTTTCACCCTCGGACATGGTGGAGGTGTTTATATCAAAATCAAAAAAACCAAGCTTTGTCAGAATTGTTTTTGCCTCATATTCCATGGCATCACGCATGTGCGCATCAGCATTTTGCAGCACAAGCGACAGCAAGGAAAGGCTCTTATCAAACACAGGATTTTGGCGTAAATAGGCAATCCTCATGCCCGAAGACTTGGTGATTGTCCCTTCATCCGGCACCGTCAGCCCTGCTATGATGTTGAGCAATGTTGTCTTGCCTGTGCCGTTGATGCCGACGATACCAATCTTATCGTTATCATTTATATACAGCGAAGCCTTGTCAAGAAGTACCTTGTCAGGAAAGCTTTTGCTGATTTTCTCTGCGGTTAATAGAATCAAATTACACCTCGTATTGTGATGACGCACATAGTATAACCAGCCCATAAAAGTTCGGTGTTCTGAACCCTTGCCTTCAATTAGGAGCTAGTTTGGGATAGGTTCGGGAGCCATAGTTTGCACTGTTTGAGAAGGCGCTGCGGAATTCTGATGCTGCACAAATCATTTCCTGAACTTGTGATGTTTTGACCAGCTTCAGGATCACACACTCAGCCTGCGCACGAACAAACCCCTGGCAAAAGTCCCGGCACCTGCCAGCAGATAGCACAAGGCCGCCAGCTCAATGGCGTCTATCGAAAATCTGCGCTCCAGCCAGGATGCGGAAAGCGCTGTGAATATCACACCAAATAGGAAAAAGCACAGGCAGAGAAAATGAAACAAAAAAAGTCGCACATCATCTCCGCGCCATGAGCGGCTGTGGATGATACGGCCTAGCGCCGCGCCGCAGTCTGTAAGGTGTCCTGTCATGTGGGTGGTACGAATCAGGATGCCGCGGTATCGCAGCGCCAAACCATTTTGCGCGCCCAGTACCAAGGCCAGAGCAGCTATGCGCACATACAGAGGAAAAGGCAGGTATTCCATCAGCATCAATAGCGCACAGCTTGCCATAAACACCAGCCCGCTTCGGCGCCACAGCACCTGTCTGTGCTGGGGAAAAGCATAGCCTGATAAGGTTGCACCAACAAAAAAGCTGAGCAGATACATCACAAACATCAAAGCATCTTTGCTTCCTGCCTGCTGACATGAAGCCCCAGTTGGGTCAGGTTACCTGTCATGTGCGAGAGAGACTGCCCAAACTGAAACCAGCCTGCAGCATTGAGGGCACCTGCTATAAACACCAGCATCAGAATCCACAGAGCACCGGCCTCCCGCCATAGTTTTCGAAGCAACCTTACATGCTCTTGCGTCATGATTTCCATATTTTTCGATGCATTCAAGTCTATGCACCCCTCCTTTGTGTTGACAATAAAATCAGAAGCCGTCGGCATCTTCAAATTTAGAGAATAAATTGGTGAGGCTTTTCATCGATACAATCATCCATCTTAATCTGCTTAGACATGTCTATATTCTAACATATGGGGATGAAGCTCTCAAGTGAATGGCTGTATGCATGGGCCAATAAGCGATACTTATCGTCCATCAGATCATCCGACTATACCAAATTTATTTGAATCATTTCTGTAACTTTTCCACAAGTGAAGAAGGAACAATTTTCTCCATATGCTGGTTATTGGCTGAAACCTGAGTTCCTATGAATTATCCTGAATAAAACAAAAACCACAAACCCGAGTTATCCTGTTGATAAAAAAACCTCCAGGCTTCCAAATCCTTATACCAATAAGCCACCTGCCGACAGATTATACGCTATCGGTAGGTGGCTAAATTCGTGGCGCAGAGGGTGGGATTCGAACCCACGTGGGCTTGCGCCCAAACTGATTTCGAGTCAGCCCCGTTATGACCGCTTCGATACCTCTGCACTGGCGTCAAACCGCTTGCATATGCTACTAAAAGTGGGGGCTTCTGTCAACATTTTTAAAATGAAGCAGCCTGAAAAATATCCAATAAAAAAAGGGGCATGCCCCTTTTAAAAAGATGTAATCAAGCGCAGTTCAGTGTCAGTACTCCACTGCTACCACCAAGCCATCCATGTTGTCGCTGGATACAGCGTAGCTGGCAGTGCCTGCGGGGATGCCTACCTCCACATCCGTGGGCTCTGCTTCAACTCTGAATATCTCGTAGGCAAGTTCGCCGTCCTCATAGACCGCAATATGCTCATTATCTATCAGGTACTCGATGTATTCTTCCAGGGAAAGATCAAGATGATGCATGACAGCGGCATGCGCGACGCCCACATAACGGAAGGTATCCAGCTTTAGATCAATGCCGGTTTTGTAAGACTTATCAACCGTATCCGCAGCGGGGTAGCCGCTGACAGGATAGCGGAACACAAACCCATACTTCCAGCTGTTTTCAAGCAGCCATTTGCCCTGGGCTGTATCAAAAATCTTAGCCTCTTTGAGGATGGGGTCATTGTTGTTCCATACGTCCAGCTCCACGGACATACCGCTCTGGTAGTCGCTGGTACCAGGGTACGCAACGGTCTTTCTGATTTCTTCAGTGAGGATGTCGCCGGTGTAGCGAGTGGACAGTCTGTCTGACTGTGCCTGCCAGTAGCCTGTCTGCGTCTCCATCGTGCGGTAGGCAGAACGGACCAGATAATCCTCCAGGCCTTCTGCCTTGGCAGCCTTTATCATTTCCTGCAAAGCCTCGATGGCAACGGGAAACATCGAAATCTCTCGCCGGTCGCTGGGGACAGCGCGGTCTGTGAGTGTCATGATGCTGTCAATATCGCCTTCAACAATGCTGAAATCATTGGGCAGTGCATGCCAGCGGTTGAGCAGCAGCAAGCCGCCCTTGAGGGCCTCGGCGCGTGTGACAGGCACCTGCTCTGCTGCCTTGACAGCAAAGCCTTTGAGACTGACCACATCCATCCCTTCTTGTTTAGGGGTGGGCCAATTGGCGGCTACATCAGGCTTTACCTGACTGCGCCGGGCCAGCACAGCATCATTATATTCCTTGACCATGGCGTTGTTTTCTTCAACGATGCGGCTTTGTTCCTCAATATACTTGCCTTGCAGCTGAGAATCAATGAGAAAATAGCCCACCAAAAGCGCTACAAACAAGACCAAAAGAACAATGACAATCCGAAGCAGTTTATGATAGGGATCAGTCCTGCGTATGTCTGACATGTTTTTCATCCTTTCCATAGGAGGCGCTCTCTGTATAAAACGCCCGGGATGTTATACTACCTAACAATTTATAACAAAATTATGACAAGAAGTCAATCTATTTGTCACTTATGGCAGCCGCTGCAGGGGTCTATGGGTCCTGAGAATCTCTAAAGTTAAAATGCTTGGCAACAGGGTAGATGATTTGAACGTAGCATTAGTGTCAGATGTCTTGATTTCAAGACTGTTCTTTTGCTTCACTCTTCCTCAAACAGCAGGCAGATTTGCTCCAGCGCTTCCTTTTCATCCTCGCCTGAAGTAACCAGCATATACTCGCGTCCAGTGTGCGCTGTGATGCCAAGCAGCCCCAGCATGCTCTTCCCGTTGATGGTGGTGCCATCATGCTCGAGCATCACACTTGAAACAAAGCGGTTGGCGACCGTCACCATGCGAATAACCCGTTCTTTGTTCAAGGGCAGTGAACCATATAGCCTAATCTTTTTCTGTAACACAACAAAGCCCCCTTTATCGATACCCGAAGTCTTCTCGGGTTCAGTTCTCTTGTTGAATATCCTGCGCAATCTGTGCCAGACGGCGCAGACGATGCTGCACACCAGACTTTGAAAGCGGCGGGCTGGCCAGCTCTCCCAATTCTTTGAGGCCCAGATCGGGATGGCTCAGACGCAGTCTGGCCAGTTCTTCGAGGTGTTTGGGCAGGCTTGTCAGGCCCTTCAAAAGTGATATGCGTGTAATATGCTCAATCTGCTGCTGGGCGGCGCTCACTTGTTTTCTGAAGTTGGATGTGTCACAGTTTGCTACACGATTGAGGCTTTCACGCAGGCTGTTTTCGGCCCGGATGTTTTCAAGCTCCATCACCGCGCGGCTGGCCCCCATCAAGCCAAAAAGCGTAAACAGCGCGTCACCCTGGCGGATGTAGATGATTACATTGCCCCGGCGCTCGCTGCGCAGGGCCTCTATACCGCCAAGTTTTAGCAGCCGCACCAGATAGTCCGCTCTTTGGGCGCCGTCCATCACAAACTCTGCACGATAACCCTTTCTGGGATCTAGCACACTGCCACAGCCCAGGAAAAACCCGCGAATCCAAGCCCTGCGGCAGCAAATTCGCCGAACAATCCTGCTGGGGACACTGTATAGAGCCGGATGATGGGCGCCCTTATGGTCGCCCGACAGGCTGCGCATCAAGCTGCGGCTGTCTTCAACCGACAGGCGAAGCTGGTATTGCTTCATGCCGCCAAAATTAGAAAGACTGCTCAGACGCGGCGCCCCGCCAATGCCATACCCCTGCTTGAGGAGGGTGAAAATCCGTTTGAGAACGCTGGGCGAATGGGTGGTATATACCATCTGCAGCCTCCCACGTCCCTGCAGGCTGATTGATGCGCAGCAGGCAGTCAGGGCACCCAATTCACTGGCCATGCAGCAGGTTTTCTCCAGCGGCAAGGCCACGAGCTCCTGTTTGAGGGAGGTGCTAAAACTCATAACACCGAGCCTTTGATGAGGCGCACCTCCGTCTCGAGCATCACGCCCGAGGCCGTCTGCACCCTCTGCTGAACCAGCTTTGCCAAATTAAAAAAATCCTCTGCTGTCGCTTCACCCAAATTAATCAAAAACCCGCAATGCAGTTCACTGACCTGAGCGTCCCCCACTTTAAGGCCTTTGAGGCCTGCCGCTTCAATGAGAGCGCCTGCATAGTACCCCTCGGGCCGTTTGAAGAATGAGCCGGCGCTGGGCCAGGTGATGGGCTGCTTTTCACGCCTTCTGCCCTGGTAATCTGCCACGAGGTTGCGGATCATCTCCTGCTCACCATGGCGCAAAGCCATAATAATGGAAAGAACGGTGTATCCTTCCCGCATCATGCGGCTTGTACGGTAGCCATACCCAAGCTCCTCTTTTTTCAGCCACAGCCTTTCGCCCTGAGGGTTAAGGCACTCAACATCCGTGATGAGGCTGGCCATCTCACTGCCATAAGCTCCCGCGTTCATCAGCGTCGCCCCCCCGATAGATGCGGGGATGCCTGCCGCGAATTCAAGCCCTGTCAGGCATTCATCCGTGGCAATGCGGCTGACGTTCATCAGAGAAGCGCCTGCCTGTGCCCTGATGGCGGTGCCTTCCACGGTCACCTGCGCAAAATCCTGACCAAAGTGGATGACCAAACCATCAAATCCTGCATCTGATATCACCAGGTTGGAGCCTCTTCCCAGCAGTAAAACCGGTATGTCCATTCGCCTGGCCTGCGCAAGCGCCATCGCCACCTGCTGCGCATCTGATACTTCCATCAAAAGCCCTGCTTTTCCGCCCACTTTAATGGTGGTATAGGGGGCCAGCAGACTGCCTTTGAACAGTGTATTTTGTGGCAAAGCCTGGGCCAAACTATCCAAGCGGGATTGCGTCATATGTTCCTCCGAAGTATTGTATACAGTATAGCATCTATTGTATTAAAATAAAAGTCAAAAATCAAAACGAGATTATGCTGATGAAGGCTGCCTGATCAAATGCAAGAAAAAGCACAGCGCCAGCATATCAGCGCTTCCTCCGGGGCTGATGCCCTTTTGCCTCAATTCCGCGCAAAATTGATTCAATTCATCCTCGGGACAGCCGGCTGCCAATAATCTTGCGGCGCTTTCCTGCACCAATTCAAGCCCTGGCGCGCCTGCGCGATAAAGCACATTGGTATCATGCAGCTCGCTCATCAGAAACAGCAGGGTTTTCACACCGGCGCGGTCTACGCTCTCCCCTTTTGACAAAGCCGATTCGAGGATCGGCAGGGCTCTTCGTACATTGGGAAAACCCTCTGCCGCCTCGCCCCTGGCCCCAGATACGCCATGGCGCAGCATGACCTGCTGCCCATGGCTGTCAGCCGAATCATCCAGCAGCGCAGGCCTTGCAATTTGCGCCGCTAGTTCGCACAATTCTTCAGTGCTGGTCACTTCGCGCATTCTGCCTGCTGCGATACATAAAATACCCAGTGAAAAAATGAGTCCTTTGTGCGTATTGACGCCTCCAGTGGCCTTATTCATCTGTGCCTCTGCCGCGATGCCAAAGGGACGCAGCCGCGGCAGGAGGCTGTCTGTGGAGATGGCGCCATCCTGTCCTAGCCGGGCCGCTGTTAAAAAATAAGGCGCCAGCGCCGCCGTGCTGGAAAGAAAGGTGTAGTAATCCATATCGCTGTGCGCGCCGGCGCTGTGTCTGTCGACCAGGCCGGGCTTTGGGGTAACGCTTACTTCAAACAGCAGGCTTTGAACGGCATATCGGGCAATGCGCTGAGCGCTGTCTTCAAGGTTCAGGCATTGCTGCATCAAATCACGAAACGCTCTGCAGGTTACATCGTTTGTATGAATACTGCCCTTGATACAGACAGCGGCAGGCCTTGTGCCGCAGACCATACAGGCACGCGGCGGCAGACCCAGTTCTCTGCGGGAAATCGGCCTTGCTTTTTCATCCAGAAAATCAATATCCAGCAGCGCCCCGCCCAGGGTTTCTTCTTCAAATTTTATGGATAGCTTTTTGGCTGCAAGGGCGTCCTCTGCACCATAGTGCCGCGCAGGGCCCTCGGCATCAAGGCTTGTATGCAATAAACTCATAGCAAGCCCCTGGCTGGCAAACTCGTCTTCAAGTCGGCTGCAAAGCCTGCTGAAGGCATCCAGAAAAGCGGGCTCAACCCGCAGAGTGCTGGGCGCCCGCAAGGTCAGGCTGAGAAGGGGACAGGCAAAGGTCTGCACCAGGTGCATCCTTGTGTTCCAGCGCAATTCACGCGCCGCCAAAACCGAGCTGTTCATGCCTGCCTCCTCCTTTATTATCGCTGTAAAATTGTAGCATGCCGCACAAAGCTGCGCAAGCCGGTCATTGTTGACAAGGCCGGTCCTGCATGCTACTGTTTTTTCAAACAATAAAAGAGAGGTAAATCAAGTGATTCAGCGCCAAACAGCCATCGAACTGCTGCAAAAGTATAATAAGGAAGCTTTTCATATCCGGCACGCCCTAAGTGTTGAGCAAGTCATGCGCTGCTTTGCCAAAGAGGAAGGCCTTGCAGCGGAGATAGACTTCTGGGGGCTTGTCGGCCTTTTACACGATATTGATTTTGAGGCCTTTCCCGATGAGCACTGCCTCAAAGCGCCCGAACTGCTGGCCGAAATTGATGCGCCGCCTGAGATGGTACACGCTATTTGCGCCCACGCCCATGGCACCAGGCCCCACCTGCCTGAGCCTGAGCATAAAATGGAAAAGCTGCTGTTTGCGGCGGATGAGCTCACCGGCCTGATATATGCTGCAAGCCTCATGCGTCCCTCCAAATCAACCCGAGATATGGAGCTGAAGTCGCTCAAGAAAAAGTACAAGGACAAGTCCTTTGCAGCAGGCTGCTCACGGGATATCATCGCCCAGGGGGCGCAGCTGCTTGGCTGGGAGCTGGATGAGCTGCTGCGGCGCACA
>JAAZEI010000241.1 GCA_012512355.1 Clostridiales bacterium
AAATGTGGCTGAAAAAGGATTATCCGCTCCTGCCGGTGGGAGAGTTTGAATTAAACAGGAACCCATCAAACTACTTCGCGGACATTGAGCAGGCGGGCTTTAACCCGGCCAGCGTTGTCCCGGGTATTAGCTTTTCGCCCGACCGCATGCTGCAGGGCCGTCTGTTCTCCTACGGGGACGCGCAGAGGTACCGCCTGGGCGTCAATCACCATCAAATCCCGGTAAACATGCCCAAGGCAGTGAAAAACCCCCACAGCTTCCATCGCGACGGCCAAATGCGGGTGGATGGCAACCTGGGCAGCGAACTGCACTACGAGCCCAACAGCTATGGCAATTGGCAGGACAGCCCTGCTAATAATGACCCGATGCAAAAAGGCGGAGATATATACCGCTATGATTTTAGAAGTGATGACGATGACTACTACACACAGCCCGGCCTGCTTTTCAATGCCATGACGGAGGATCAGCAGCAGGTGCTGTTTGACAATACCGCCCGAAACATGGGCGACTCAACGCTTCAGATCAAGCATCGCCACATCTATAACTGCTACCAGGCAGATCCCGCCTATGGCAAGGGCGTGGCTGCGGCCATGAACATCTCAATTGACGAGGTGGATTTGAATCTGCCCCGGAAGAATTCGCAGCAGAATTTGAAAAAAGCCAACAACATGCACCCGGAATTCAATACACCCACAAAGCCTGTCAATCCCGGCCGGGAGATTGATACCAATACAAATCCTTACATCGAACCTGAAAATGACCCCTGGCTTCTGTAATATCCTTTTCAGAGTTTAGGACCATGATGCCGACTGATTTGAAGTCCAATTTCTTATCTGTGAGCAGAAACAGAAAAAGGCACTAACCAGTGCTTTTTCTGTTCTTATAGGGATTATTTGATGGATAAACTTCTGATAATCTTGATAAGATAGTCATAAACAGGTACAGGGTAAAAGTTGCGATTTCTATACAAGTTATAAAACAAAATAAAGGAAGGGAAACATATGATGAAACGCCAGATTGGTTCTTTACGTGATGGGCTGCAGCTGTTTAAGGCCATGTCGAGTGAAACTCGCATTGGGATTCTTGAACTCCTGATGAATAAAGGGCCCCTGTCCATGTCGGTCATAGCCCAAAAACTGAAATTAACCGGCGGCGCCATTACGGCACATGTCAAACAATTGCAGGATGCCGGGCTGGTCAGCGTTGAGAAGCGCAGCGGAAAGCACGGTACCCTCAAGGTGTGCAGCGCGACGGTTGAGCCTTTTGCTGTTGATGTGACAGCTTCGTAGTCAAGACATCATATCGCCGCTTTCAGCAGAAAAATATAGGTTGCGGACAGATCACCTGATGACCATAATATTGTAAAAAGAACCTTCAGAAAAAACTGCGGGTTCTTTTTAATACTACTCTCAATCATTACTGCTTTGATGCATCGATTCTTTTCCGCCCCCCCGTTGTCTCGCTCAGTCAGCGTAGACTGCGCTACGCCTCCTTTTCTCGACTTAGCGGAGACGAAAAATTTTTCGAAGCATCGACGCATTAACTCATTCGAATAGTATAACTCTTTATAAAATATAGCGGAATCAAAAATAATCCAACTCTCACCAAGATAGATTCCCTGGAACTTTCAAGAGATAGCATGATGGATAGATCATCGATGACAAAGAGACCGGCCATGGCCGGTCTCTCCAATAAGGTCACGATAGGATATAGTTCTGCCTCAAGGGCTTGATATTAATAACGGAAAATAACAGCCAAACCGGTATCGCCGGGCATATCCTCGGCCTCCAGCATCATCACTTCGCCGCCCATGCTCAGGACAAGCTGGGCCAGATCATCCAGCACATCATCATAATAGGGTTTTGTGATATCACCCTGGGTGATTTTGCCGGTTTCGCGGTCGATGGTGCCGCCCTGGACATATTTTCTTTGAAGCAGCAGGGTTGAAACGCGTCCTTCAGTAGCGGTTTTGACAGCCAAAACCAAATCGGTCGTTGCCAATTGCCGGGCATTGGCGCTCTGATAGCTTTCTTTTAAGGCATCAATCTTTTTTCTTTGCAGATGCTTGATGAGCAGATGCGCTTTTTTCTTCACATCGCTGCTGTCAAGCTCGTGGGCTGAGGCTTGAATGGATTCTTCCATCAGCCAGGGGTTTTTGCTGACCTGATAAAACAGCGACTGGTGTTCTGGCAAAGAGACCAGCACCAGCGGTAAATGCGCATGATTTGAGAAGTGCTCTATTACATAGGCATCCACCGCTCTGAAATATTTTTCGGTATCCTTATCCATTTCACTTTGCGTACCGCCAACGCCATGATACATGGGCGTATTGCCGGCGCCGCCATGGAAGCCATAGGACAGATGTCCGTCGGTCAGCTGATCACCCAGGGCATCCTGCATCGTGCGGGGAGCGCCTTCTTCCAGATCCAGTTGGGTCATCTCATTTTGATTGCCCTCATACATTGAGAAAGATTCCCTGGATAAAACCAGCAGCTGGAATTTTTCAACGGACTGGAAGGCAGCCAGCAGGGGCTTTATATGGAAACTGTGGGCGACAACCGCCAGCGGATCGGGCTGAACGTGCAAGGGATAGATGATGCAGCGATCGCGGCTTGCCAGCATGGCGATGCCATCCAGGGTATGGTTCCAAAAGTCAATATCCTCCTGAAGAGCATAAAAAGGCGCCATCAGCTTGTCTTTGAGCTCTTGTTCCTCTACTGTTTCAAGCGAGGCTTCCAATTCTTTGAGCAGGTTTTTAAAGACGATGGGGTCCTGCTTATTGAGCGGAAAGTAGCGATGGGTAGGCTGATAAAGCGATGTGTAGGTATCGCCTTGCAAAAACAGCTCCGGATCAGGGAATTGGGTGACGATTTCATAAATCATTCATGTTCCTTTCTGCGAATGCATCCAATGACATTGAGATGCAAACAGCTCATGCCTGATAAGGGCATGGTTATCTATTATGACTATACCCACTGGACTGCTCAAATATAGAAATGCCGGGCTAAATAAACATCGCCATGACAGCGAGGGAAGTATTGTATGAAAAACAGCCTTTTGATGGATTCTTGAAAAATTTGTTTGTGTTTTGTGAACTTTGATATTATGCTAGGAAGTCAGTTCGCTTATTTTCTTGTTCAAAATATTTTTGAAAGGCAGTTAAATGGATAAAAGCAATCAAAGCCAGAGAGCCAGAAGGCTCGGCACCCAACCCATCATCAATCTGCTGATGAAGTTTTCTATCCCGGCCATTGTGGGCATGCTCGTCAACGCGCTGTACAACATCGTTGACAGGATATTCATCGGAAGGGTCGTGGGGGGCGTCGCCATTGGCGGGATTTATCTGGGGATGCCGCTGATGCTGATCATTTTGGCCTTTGGCATGCTCGTTGGCATTGGCGGCAATACCCTGGTATCCATCCGGCTGGGTGAAAAGAAGCAGGATGAGGCAAATCAGATTGCAAGCAACTCTTTAACGCTGCTCTTTATCATCGGGATCATGCTGAGCATCCTGGGTCTTATTTTTCTGGAGCCCCTGCTGCGGCTTTTTGGCGCCAGCGCTTCAAACATGGGCTATGCCATGGATTATTTGCGCATTATTTTACTGGGCGCGACCTTTAATATCGTGGGCTTTGGGATGAATAACTTTATCCGCGGCGAGGGCAACCCCAAAATCGCGATGTTCACGATGCTCATCGGCGCCCTCCTCAATATTATCCTTGATTATATCTTTATCCTCATTTTTCAAATGGGCATTCAGGGCGCGGCCTGGGCTACGATTATCTCCCAGTTTGTTTCAGCCTCCTGGGTCCTGTATTATTTCTATTCCAAGAAAAGCGTTCTTTCTATTCAAAGAAGGTATCTGAAAATAAAAGCCTCGATTGTCAAAAAGATTTTCACCAATGGTCTGCCGCCCTTTAGCATGCAGCTGGCGGCCAGCATGGTGACAGCCCTGTACAATACGAACCTGCAGACCTATGGCGGCGACTTTGCCACCTCCAGCATGGGGGTGATCAACTCCCTGTCCATGGTCATTTTGATGCCCGCCTTTGGCATCAACCAGGGCGCGCAGCCTATTTTGGGCTATAATTATGGCGCAGCACAGTATGACCGGGTGAAAAAAGCGGTCATTTACGCGGCGCTGGCCGCCACCACGATCACAACCCTCGGGTTTTTAATCGTCCAGTTTTTCCCCACCCAGATTATCAGGATCTTTGTGGGCGCCGACGGAAGCCGCGAGCTGCTGGATATCGCAGTGCCGGGCATTCGAATCTACCTGAGCATGTTTCCCATCGTCGGATTTCAGGTTGTCAGCACCTCTTATTTTCAGGCGACAGGTCATCCAAAAGAGGCCATGCTCCTGAGCATGTCAAGACAGGTCCTCATCCTCATCCCGGCCTTGATTATATTGCCGCGGATATTTGGACTGACAGGTGTCTGGATGAGCGCTGCTTTGGCAGACTTGCTCTCATCGTTGGTCACAGGTGTCCTCATCATCCGGTCGGTCAGGAAACTGAAATAATACTACTCTCACACATTACTGCTTTGATGCATCGATTCTTTTCCGCCTCCGCTCAATTGCGCATAGTCACCTGCCTTCCTGAGCACAGCTCAGTTGGCAATTTCCTTGCTTCATTGGGCTGTCATGCAGTCTGTTGTCCGCACTGCGGACGACTGCATTATGCCTATCGCTCAGTCAGCGTAGACTGCGCTACGCCTCCTTTTCTCGACTTAGCGGAGACGAAAAATCTTTCAAAGCATCGACGCATTAACTCATTCGAATAGTATAAAAAGCACCCCCAGCGTTGGCAATGACCAGCATTGGGAGTGCTTTTGGGTGACAGCGCTTGTTATGACAGTAATTAAGGATGATCAGGCCTCGCCGGCCTTTTTGGCGTGCAGGGGATACAGCAGCGCCAGCAGCAGCAGCGACAGGGCAATCGCCAGGGCGCTGTGGGGCACGGGATAGCCGCGCAGCGCTGCCAGCGCCCAGCCCTGGGGGATATACTGGCCCACAGAATGGATCAGCTGCTCAGGCAGCTGGATAAAACAGCCGCCTGCCACAGATAGCAGGAGGACAGCCATCAAGCCCAGATATAGCCGGATGCTTTGGTGCAGCAGCGCCAGCCCCTGGGAGAGGGCCAGGCTCATCAGCAGGAATACTGCCAGGATATATAGTTCATAAGGGTCCACAGCGGTTCGCATCAGCATTCGCATGGAGACCATGTATAGCACAATTTGCACAAGCCCCGCGGCAAACAGGGTGATGAGGGAGGCGGCATAATCATAGCGCAGCCCCAGGGGTGTGGCGCTCAGCCTTCGGCGGATGGCGGGAGATGACAGGGTGAAAGTACCCAGCAGGGCAAAGAAGCCCAAAAACAGCACTTCCATGGAGTAGTCATTGACCACGTAGGTGAGCACGGAAGGCTCGGGCGGGCTGCCCACCAGGACAAACTCCTGCTTGGCGCCGCCTTCCAGGTTGAGGGCGATGCGCTCATCATATAACTCATCAAAGCGCTCGGGCAGGGGTTCGCCTGACCTTCTGTACAAGTCTTTGGCCTGGCGCAAAAAGACGGAGCGGCTTTTGAAGGGGATGACGGAATAGGTAATGACGTCCAGCACCATGTTAGTGGACAGGGTGCCCTCCGCCGGGGTATAGACCAGGCCGCTGCTGATGAGGCTGTCATGGCGGGCGGCAAAGCCCGGCTGGATGACCAGGGCGCCTTCCACAGCCTTGCCGTCGACCAGGCGGGCGAGGTCGCTCTGGGGTACTTCAAGAATATCCCATCCCTGGCGTTTGAGGGCCTGGGTGAGGCCCTGGCTGATATCGGTCTGGTCCAGGTCAGTCACGGCCAGGCGCAGGTTGGGGCTTTGATTTTTCAGGTTGGCGGCGCCTGCTGTCAGCCCCAGTAAAATGGGCAAAACCAGCAGCACCATCAGCAGGGCTTTTGACGTGAGCAGTTCGCGCATCTTCAGGCCCAGGGTTTTTACAAAGCTCATAAAGCGGCCCCCCTTTGTCTTGTGCGCAGACCCTGCCGCCAGGAAAAGCCCAGGATGATAAAGGACGCGGCCGCCATCAGCAGGAAGGCCATTGGCGCGCCGGCAGGTACCGTCTTTCCCTGCAGGCCGGCATACACAGTCTGGTAGGCGTGATAGGCGGGGGAGAGAGGCATCAGGGGTTTGATGATATCCGGCAGCAGGGTGGGGGGATAGATGCATCCGCCCAGCAGCAGCATGACCAGGATGGTCAGCCAGGCGCCGGGCAGCGCCAGCGTGCCGCCGGAGGTGAGATAGCCTGCCGCCTGGCACAGGGTGGAGGTGACAAGGTACAAGCCAAAAATGGCCAGCAGCATCACATCAAGCCGCGCCTGGGGGTAGACGATTTTTAGCCCCGCCATCAGCGGCGCAAAGGAGATGCCCACCCAGAGCAGCCCGGCAAAGCCTCTGGCCAGGGGTGAAGCAAACCAGGGCGCTTTTGACAGGGCCAGGCGGTAGATGACGCCGTTTTTGCGTTCATCCTCGGCCTGGGCCATCAGCAGCAGGCCCGTCTGCATGCACAGCAGGCTGACGAGGGATGAAATGACGTGCAGGGGTGTGCTCATGCGGGCCGTTTCATTCATGGTGACCACTGCGCGCCGCGCCAGCGCCCAGACCAGCACCTGGGAAAAGGTCTTCTCAAGCTGGCTGTCGTAGACGGCCTGGTCCTGGTAGAGCGGCCGGATGGCCTGGGCAAAGGACATGTAGGCGGCCTGCATGCCCGAGATGCTGTCGGCGACGCTGCGAAGCGCGCGCACGAAAATGGCGGTCTCAGCCGGCATGCGGTCGTTGAGCCACAGGGTGACCGGCGGCCGCTGGATGAGGGTCTGGGCGCCGTCAAAAAACTGTTCGGGTATTTCTACAATGATTAATATTTCGTTGCTGGCAAGCCTTTGCTGCGCTGTTTCCATGTCATCGTGGTACACCTGCCCCATACCGTTCATGCCGCTCATGATGTTGGACAGGGCTTCAGACACCGCGCTGGTTTCCGGGTCGACGATGGACAGGGACAGGTCATAGGAGATGCTGTCGCCCGAGGAGGTGAGGGAGGGCATGGCCGCGAAAACAAACGCCGTCATCAGCAGGACGGCTGCAAAAAAAGCAAGCGTGCGGATGGAAAGCGTCTCTCGCAGGTGAAAGAGGACAAGGCGCAGCAGCATCCTAAGCCTCCGTTGGGGCGTACTGCCCCAAAGGTGCCAGCTGTCCGTCCTGCAGGGTGATGATGCGATTGCAGACAAGATCCAGCTCAGCACGGTAGTGGTTGACCATGACCACCATGCGCCCTTCTTTTTGCAGGTTTTTGACGGCATGCAGGATAGAATCCCGGTTTTCCTCGTCAATGCCCGCGGTGGGCTCGTCCAGCAAAATAAGCGAGGGGCTGCCCACCAGGCCGGCGGCCAGGTTGGCGCGTCTGATCATGCCCCCTGAGCAGTGGGAGATGCGTTTGTCAAGAAAACTCCCGATGTTGGTCAGCTCGACCGCTTCGCTCACGGCGGCCTTTCTGGTCTTGCCCGACAGCCCGCGCATAGAGGCCCAAAAATCCATATTCTGCTGGACGCTCAGGCGGGGCGAGAGCGCGATCTCCTGGGGCACAAAGCCGATTTGTTCTCTGTAGGCGCGGCTGCGCCCGGAGGGGATGCCGCCCAATATGATGCGGCCAGTATCGGGC
>JAAZEI010000242.1 GCA_012512355.1 Clostridiales bacterium
CAACTACACCATGATATTTGTTGAGCAGGGGACGCTCAAAAATATCCGCGACAAGATGTACACCAAGATGCAGAGCCTGCCCATCGGCTACTTTGACAGCCACCAGGTGGGCGACGTGATGAGCCGGTATACCAACGATACCGATACCCTGCGCCAGGCAATATCGCAGAGCATCCCCCAGGTGTTTGCCTCGTTCATCTCCACCATGGCGGCCTTCTTCTCGATGCTTTACCTCAGTGTTGGCCTCACGGCCTTTGTGGTGCTTTTTTCGGTACTCCTTTTTTTGGTGCTGAAGGTCATCATCAAGCATTCGCGCCGCTATTTTGCAAAGCAGCAGTCATCCCTGGGCACTCTCAACAGCTATGTTGAGGAGATGGTCAAGGGGCAGAAGGTGGTCAAAGTATTTAACCGCGAAACACAAACCAAGGCCGATTTTGATGCCCGCAACGAGGAGCTGGCTTATGCTGCCACCCAGGCAGGCAAATTCAGCAATGTCATGATGCCTGTGGTGGGCAACTTTGGCTATCTGCTGTATGTGCTGCTGGCGGTCGTGGGCGGAGCGGCCGGCATCGCGGGCTGGCCCAATCTGCGCCTGACCGGGGTGGATACCCTCACCATCGGCACCATCATCAGCTTTTTAACGCTGTCGCGCAGTTTTATCAACCCCATCGGCCAGATTAGCATGCAGCTGAATATGATAGTCATGGCTGTGGCAGGCGCTGAGCGCATCTTTGAACTGATGGACCAGCAGCCTGAAAAAGACGAAGGTCAGGTCACTTTGGTCAATGCCCGCATGGTGGATGGAAAGATTGAGGAATGTGTGGCTTGCACGGAGCTTTGGGCCTGGAAACATCCTCACACCAACGGCGACATCAGCTACACAGAACTTAAAGGTGAAATCACCCTCAACAGCGTTGATTTTGAGTATGTCAAAGGCAAGCCTGTGCTGCATGATATCACCGTCTATGCCAACCAGGGTCAAAAAGTCGCCTTTGTGGGCGCTACGGGTGCGGGCAAAACAACCATTCTCAATCTGATTACCAGGTTCTATGACATTGCCGACGGCAAAATACGCTACGATGGCATCAACATCAACAAAATCAAAAAAGCCGACCTGCGCCGCTCTATGGGCATGGTGTTGCAGGATGTTAACCTGTTCACAGGCACGGTGATGGACAATATCCGCTACGGCAACCTGGAGGCCACCGACCAACAGTGCATTGACGCCGCCAAGCTGACCAACGCTGATGGCTTTATTCGCATGCTGCCCCAGGGTTATCAGACGGTGCTGTCTGGAGATGGCAATGGCTTGTCCCAGGGGCAAAGGCAGCTGATTTCCATCTCGCGCGCCGCGGTGGCCAACCCGCCTGTGATGATTCTTGACGAAGCGACCTCCTCCATTGATACCCGAACGGAGGCCATCGTGCAGGAGGGCATGGACGCGCTGATGAAAGGACGGACAGTTTTTGTCATTGCCCACCGCCTGTCCACAGTGCGCAATTCGGATGTGATTATGGTGCTGGACAAGGGTCGCATCATTGAACGCGGAAGCCATGATGATCTGATCGCCAAAGAAGGCAGGTACTATCAATTGTATACCGGCGCCTTTGAACTGGAGTAGACTGTCTGAAGAGACATATGGTATAGGTCATCGTTCATATTAACGAATTGTTACAATCATCGGCTGTAGGTTTACCGCAGCTTTGGCTTTATGTTATACTGTACGCGTTAAAGCTATACGCAGGAGGTGCTCATGGAGCTCATCCACGTCATTGAACGTAAAAAGCTGGGGTATGCCCTCAACAGGGAAGAAATTGACTGCTTTGCGCAGGCTGCCGCCAATCCTTTGGCGCTTGACTATCAGCTGTCAGCGATGCTGATGGCGATTCGTCTCAATGGCATGAACAAGCAGGAAACAGCTGATCTGACCCTTGCCATGGCGCACACCGGCGATATGCTCAACCCCAAAGTGGGCGGGCCTGCCGTTGACAAGCACTCAACGGGTGGGGTGGGCGATACGACCACCCTGATTTTAGTTCCGCTGGTCGCAGCCTGCGGCGGCAAGGTCATCAAGATGAGCGGCCGCGGCCTGGGGCATACGGGCGGCACCATCGACAAGCTGGAGAGCATCCCGGGACTGCGCACAGAGCTGCCCGAGGATGAGGTGCTGGATATCGTTCGCCGCATCGGCTGCTGTGTATCCGCTCAATCAGGTGAACTGGCTCCTGCCGACAAGCGCCTGTACTCGCTTCGTGATGTTACATCAACGGTAGATTCTATCCCCCTCATTGCCTCCTCGGTCATGTCAAAGAAGCTGGCCATGGGCGCGCAGGGGATTGTGCTTGATATCAAAGTGGGCGATGGCGCCCTGATGAAAACCCTGGATGAGGCGATAGAACTTGCCGCCACCATGGTGGATATCGGCAGGAAAGCCGGCCGCCAGGTGACAGCCCTGGTCACAGGGATGGAAGAGCCCCTGGGTAGCCATGTCGGCAACGCGCTTGAAATGAAGGATGCCATAGATGTGTTGGCTGGCCGCACAAAAGGACCGCTGCTTGATCTTTCGCTCCTGCTTGGCGCGCACATGCTCATCCTCTCCAATCTGTGCCGAACTGTCGAAGAGGGCAAACAGCAGCTCATCTCTGCCCTCACCAGCGGCGCTGGTTTGCACAAACTGCACGAGATGGTTGAAGCTCAGGGAGGCGACGCGGCCTTTGTTGACCACGTGTTCCTCCTGCCCAGGGCAAGCTTTATCCTGCCTGTCTACGCGGAGAAAGATGGCTGTCTGCATAGCGTCGATGCTTTGAATGTCGGGATGATCGCCCAGGGATTGGGGGCAGGCCGCAAGACGAAGCAAGATGTCATTGACCCGGCTGTGGGACTGGTGCTGCACAAACGCATCGGCGACAAAGTCAGGCAAGGCGAAGCCTTGGGTGAAATACACGCCAATAACAAAAAAATGGGTGAGGAAGCGGTGAAAGCCCTTCAAGCCGCCCTGCACATTGACAAGGCACCCTGCGAAAAAGCAAAATTGCTGTATGCTGCGGTGACCCGGGACGGAACGGAGATATTATGAAATTATTAATAAACAAACACTTGATGCGAATCCTGACTATGGCGCTGGTTTTGATGATGGCGCTGCCTATGCTGCCCACTTTGGCACAAACGGAGACAGCAGCAGATGGAGCAGCCCAAACAGCGACACAAGCCCCTGCAAAGCCGGATGAAAACATCTTTTTAACCTATCCTATCATGGATATGTTCCAGGAAGACTTTGACTTGACACAATTGGAGGGCAAAGTGCTGATGCTCAACTTCTGGGCGACCTGGTGTCCCCCCTGCGTGGGAGAAATGCCCGAACTGAGTGAACTGGCAATCCAATATGCTGATACGGTTGCCTTGATTGGCATCATGTCAAGCGCTGTCAAAGACATCAGCGAAGACGGAGAAATCATTGCCGATGAAAAAGAGCTGGAATTGGCCCGTGAATATTACGAAAAAGCCGACATCAGCTATCCTTCTCTGATTCCCAACATGCTGATGATGGCCGTCCAGCAGCAGCTGCAGATGCAGAGCATTCCCACCACTTTGTTTGTGAACGCTGACGGCGTGATCGTCCAGATGATCGTAGGTGCCCGTGATAAGGCGGGCTGGGTTGAAATTATTGAAAGTGTTCTTGCTTCCATCGATAATAGCGAGGAGTAATCTGTGAAAAAAAAGCTGTGGATGTTAATAAGCGCCGCGGGCATCTTGCTGATGTTCTTTGGCATCCTCAGAGGAGAGGCTGACACCGTTCTTAAGAAAGCCATCCTCATCTGTCTGGAGTGTATCGGCATTGGTTAAGAAGCCTCCCGTAAAACTTCATGTACGCTTCAGAGGCCTGATTCAGCTGTTTTTCGCGGTGCTGACCAATAGCTTTATCACAGGCTTTATCGCCGGAAAAATCTACAAGGGCGACCTCAAAAGGGTGTGCGCGCCGGGGCTTAACTGTTATTCCTGCCCCGGTGCCGTGCTCGCCTGTCCCATTGGTGCCCTGCAGGCCGTTGTATCAAGCCGCGCCTTTAACATCTCGCTGTATGTGGGCGGTTTTTTGCTGCTGGTGGGGGCTACCCTG
The DNA here is from genome assembly GCA_012512355.1 of Clostridiales bacterium. GTDB lineage: Bacteria > Bacillota > Clostridia > Christensenellales > Aristaeellaceae > UBA1038. Next base: position 4,115 of record JAAZEI010000242.1, read on the forward strand.
GGCCGCTTTGTCTGCGGCTTTTTATGCCCCTTTGGCATGATCCAGGAATGGCTGTATAAAATCCCCTTCCCCTGGAAGAAAAATCATTTCAAGGGCGACCGTCAGCTGCGTTATCTTAAGTATGTGATGTTGGCGGTGCTTGTCATCCTGCTGCCGACCTTTATGGTCAACGCGACGGGCACCGGCTCCCCGACTTTTTGCAAATATGTCTGCCCGGCAGGCACCCTGGAGGGCGCCATTCCGCTGGTTCTTCTCAGCGGGTCAGCACAGGCTAAGACCATCAGCAGCGTGATCGGCGGGGGAATACCCGCCGCTTCGGCAGAGATGGCTTTTCCGCAGCTGCAGTTTGATTTGCCCGGCAGCTCTCTGGCGCCGCAGTATGACATCGGATTTCTTTTCTACTGGAAGATGTTTATCCTCATCGCTGTGGTTCTCATTTCTGTGGTGAACTGGCGGCCCTTTTGTAAGTACCTGTGCCCCCTGGGCGCTATCTATGGCATGATGAACCCTATTTCTTTGTATCGTTTGCGCATGGACGACGACCTGTGCATTCACTGCCACAAATGCGCCAAAGCCTGCAAGACCTGCCTTGACCCTGAGCACAGACAAAATGAGGCCGAGTGCGTTCGCTGCGGCGACTGCGTCAAAGTCTGCCCCACGGGAGCCCTCAGTTTGGGTTTTGGAGATAAGAAGACCAACAAAGTACCTGCCCCAAACCGGCAGGCCCTCAAATGAAAGGATTTGTTTTTATGAAACGTGTGCTGATGATTCTGATGGCCCTGATGCTGTTGGTTCTCCCTTCCCTGGCGCAGCAGGCACAGCCTGATATGCTCAGCCTCCAGGAGCTCAACGCTCTGACAGAGCGCTTGCTCATCCGGGGCATTGTGGACAATCTGGTGGTTGAACCCACCGAGGAAAGCGGGAACGCGGCGCGCGGCGAGGGATATACCCTTTACCTTGACAGCCGTGATCTGAGCCTCGACAGTGTGCTCAGCGATGCCTCCATTGACCTGTCTGCTGTGGAGCTTGAAGATTTGCAGGATATGCGCAGCATCACGGTGCTCACCCCCCTGGACATGCTGTATGCCGCTTACCCCAATGATAACCCCCAGGCCTATGGCACCAGCGACGCTGCCCTGCTGTATCTGAAGGGATCAACCCCCGATACGGTCAACTTTGGTCTGATCACCCGCGACGGGCAGACTGTTCGCATGATTGAACATGCCATCTACGAGCCCTGCGACGGTGGCTATATGCATTCAGGCATCCAGTACACCATCGATCAGGGGTTTGTGGTGGGCATTCATTACTTTGGCGGAAGCTTGATCGTCAGCCCAAGTGAAGTGGAGGAAAGGCTCATCCAGCTCAAAAACCTACAAAAGCAGAAAGATTATTTTGCCTATGATACCCAAAACCCCCTGCCCTTTGAAAGCGAAGACTTAAGCTTTGGGGCGCTCAATTTCTTTGACCTTACCCCGCAGAAGGCTGTGCAGGTCCTTGGCAAAGCTGCTCATGATGAGCGAGTGAAAGAGTCTGATGACCAGGAGCTGCGCATCATGCAGTGGGACGGCATTGAGATTGCCTTTAGCTATGGCCCCAAGGATGAATTTAACCGCATTGAGCGCTTGTTTGTCAGCCTGCCAGGCATGGAAGGTCCCCGCGGCCTGCGTGTTGGCACGGACTTAATGGCCGCCATCCAGCGCTTCCCCCACGAAGCTGAAATCAGCTCCGCCAGCCAGACGCTTTATGGCGAGGGTGATTTGCAGCAGGCGCCCTATGGGCGCCTTGAAACGCAGGGCAACGATGCTCAGCTGTATTATGCCGCCCAGCAAAATGGCGAAACAGTGCTGCTGAGCTTTGAATTCAGTGATGGCGAGCTCTATAACATGGGGGCTTCTTACTACTAAATACTACGGAGCATGCATACTTAAAAGAAGGTGGCATGCTCCTTTGAATGCATCTGACACATCATAATTGGTTTCTGCCCTGAGGAGGATTGATATGCACATCGACTTAAGCTGTCCTGTAGAGCTGTGGCATTTTCGCATGCCCACCGCGGAGTATCCGGTGGTAAGTTTGCAAATGTTCAACCTGTCCCAAAAGGCAGTCACCAGCATTCAGGCGGTTTTTTTGTGCTATCAGACAAATGGTGAACGACTTAGCCGTCAGGTAGAGAGAATTTCCGATCTTGCCGGCGCTGCCAGATCTGCCTTTGAAGTGAAGGTGCCCATCGAGGGCGGCGAACAGGCCGCCAGCATGGACTTTGTCATTGAAAAAGTATGGTTTATTGATGGGACCGTCTGGAGACGGGGGAATAACTCCCTGTCTGAGTACCAGGAAAACCGTCTGGCGCCGGGCCGTCAGCTGGATGTGCTGCGCCACATCGCGGGCAGTGATGCCCAGGGCTACCCAAGCGACCAGGGAGCTGTGTGGGTCTGTGTCTGCGGAAGACCAAACCCCGCGAGTGCTGCCGAGTGTCTGCGCTGCACCCGTGACAAGCGGGAAGTGTTTACCAAGTATCATGAGGCTGCCATCGAGACCATTATCTTTGAGCGTGAAAACGCGCTGGAAGAAAAGGCGCGTCAGGCCCGAGAAGAGGCAGGACGCATGCAGCAGGCCAGAGAGGCCAGGGAAATGGCGCGCACTAAGCGGCGCAAGCGCGTCACGGCCACCCTCATCACCCTGGTCGTATTGGCAGGGGGAAGCTACGGTGTTATTTTTCA
>JAAZEI010000030.1 GCA_012512355.1 Clostridiales bacterium
CTATGTTTTAGTTCTAAAATGAAGCTTTGTAGGGAAAATCATGCAAAAAACTCATTGACAAAAAAGTGAATATATGCAAAAATACATTTCAACAGCCGGTGGAGCAAATTATTTACAATCCTTCCGGCAGAACGATTAAAGAGGGAAACCAAGCATGAAAAGAGCGCTATTGTTGTTGCTAGCCCTGATCCTGACCTTGTCCATCGCGATGCCCGCATTTGCAGTGGAGCCTTACAAGATTGCAATCATGACCGGCACCACCAGCCAGGGTGAGGAAGAATACCGCGCGGCTGAAAAACTCAAGGAACTGTATCCTGACATCGTCCTGACAGATACCTATCCGGACAAATTCGCCGCGGAAACCGAAACCACCATCGGCAAACTCCTTGCTTTTGCGAGTGACCCGCAGGTGAAAGCCATCATCATGGTACAGGCTGTTCAGGGAGCGACCGCCGCTTTCACGCAGATCAGGAACGAACTGAAGCGTGATGACATTCTCCTCATTGCAGGCGTTCCCGCTGAAGATCCCCAGTCCATCACCTCTGTTGCCGATATCGTTATGGGTGTTGACGAAATCAACGGCGGCTCCCAGATCGTGGACACGGCCAAGGAGTGGGGCGCTGAAGTGCTCATTCACTATTCCTTCGCCCGTCACATGGGGTATGAAACCATCGTTGCCCGTCACAACGTCATCAAAGAAGAAGCGGCCCTGGCCGGCATCGAGCTGGTTGACCGTGATGCGCCCGACCCCACCGGTGATGCCGGCATGGTTGGTGCCCAAAACTTCATCTTAGAAGACGTTCCCAAGGTCATGCAGGAATATGCCGGCAAGAAAGTCGCCTTCTTCTGCACCAACTGCGGTATGCAGGAAGCCCTGCAGGCAGCCGTACTCAAAGAGGCCAATGCCTATTATCCTCTGCCCTGCTGCCCCAGCCCCTTCCATGGCTTCCCAGCCTCACTGGGTCTTGGCGTAGAGTCCAAGGACTACGGCGACATTGATTCCTATATTGCCAAAGCTGCCGAAGTCCTCAAGGAGAATGACGCCCTTGGCCGTTTCTCCACCTGGGCCGCACCCATCAACATGTCCATCATCAATGGCGGCTTTGAATATGCCACCAAGTTCATCAACGGCGAAATCCAGGGCCGCTCAGACGGCGTAGAGCTGAAGAAGGCTTTGACGGAAGTCACCGGAAGTGAACTGGAAGTCAGCAACTATGAAGACGGCGACGGCAAAGTGTACGAAAAATACTTTATGCTGCTGTTTGACAACATTGACTTTGCTGATTACCTTAAGTAATCTATAGTGCCCAGCCCCGCCGAGTGCTCGGCGGGGCTTCCTCATCTGATATAAATAGCTAAGATAACTCTCCATCGTTGAAGCTTTGATTATCGGCGCGTTAACCCATTGGAATCGTATAAATAAAATGCCGGCCCACGGGGTAGACCTGCGGGCTTTGACATGAAAGCCTATGTGATAAGTCCCATCCTTTTTTATTTGTGCTGCGCAAACAGATTTTTCACATCATGATCATTTCCACTGACAGGAGGACTGCGCGTGAGCGAGTATATATTGGAGATGAATAACATCTCCAAGAGCTACGGCGATAACCAGGTGCTAAAAGATGTCAGCCTTAAGGTAAAACCCGGAGAGATTCATGCCCTGCTGGGCGAAAATGGCGCGGGTAAATCAACCCTGATGAACATTCTCTTTGGCATGCCCGTCATCACAGGCACAGGCGGCTTCAAAGGCGAGCTGAAGATAGATGGCAAACTTGTCAATATCGCGACCCCTCATCAGGCGATTGATCTGGGTATCGGCATGGTTCACCAGGAGTTCATGCTCATCCCAGGCTTTACGGTAACGGAAAACATCAAACTAAACCGTGAAATATCCCACCCAAACCTGGCAAGCAGGCTGCTGGGAAGCGACCTTGAAAGCCTGGATACCCTGCAAATGGGAAAAGACGCCAGAACGGCTCTGGACAAAATCGGCATTAGCATTTCAGAGAATGAACTGATTAAAAGCCTTCCTGTAGGCTATATGCAGTTTGTGGAGATCGCCAGGGAGATTGATAAATCGGGTGTCAAGCTGCTGGTCTTTGATGAGCCCACAGCTGTGCTGACAGAATCAGAAGCGGATATCCTCATCCAGGTGATGCAAACCCTGGCCAATGAAGGCATTGGCATCATTTTTATCACCCACCGTTTGGGGGAAGTGATGAAGTCAGCCCAGACCATCACCGTGCTGCGCGATGGCAGACTGGCGGCCAGTGTGCGCAATGAAGACACCAGCATTGGCAAGCTGGCCTCCCTGATGGTGGGACGCGATGGCGCTGAGAATGCGGGCGAGCAGGCGCGCCAATTTAAAAGTGGCGCGCCGCTTGCCTTGTCTGTGCGCGATCTATATGTGGATATGCCGGGTGAGAATCTCCGGGGCCTTGACCTGGATGTCTATGAAGGCGAGATCCTGGGCATTGGCGGATTGGCCGGGCAGGGCAAAATCGGCTTTCCCAATGGCATCATGGGCATATGCCCCGCAAGCGGCAAGGTCGAATTTTTTGGAGAACCACTCCAGCTGAACTGCCCCAGAGGCAGCCTTGAAAAAGGCATCGCCATGGTATCTGAGGACAGACGGGGCGTTGGCTTGCTGCTTGACGAGTCCATAGAAGACAACATCGTCTTCTCTGCCATGCAAATCAACGGTGATTATCTAACCCCACCGCCATTTCAGCTAAAACAGACCCGGAAGATTCGCCAGGCGGCCCAGCAGGTGATGAAGGAGCTGGATATTCGCGCAACCTCTTCTGTTCAGCCGGTGGGCACGCTGTCAGGCGGCAACCAGCAGAAGGTCTGCATCGCCAGAGCGCTTGCGCTCAATCCGCGTTTTTTGTTTGTATCAGAGCCTACGCGGGGCATCGATATCGGTGCGAAGCAGCTGGTCATCCAGACCCTGCGCAAATTAAACCGTGAACTGAACATTACCATCGTCATGGTCAGCTCAGAATTACTCGAATTAAAAAGCATTTGCGACCGCATTGCCATCATCACCGAGGGCAAGCTGGCGGCCATGCTGGACCCGCAGGCCAGCAGCGAGGAATTTGGTCTGGCAATGAGCGGCATAGCCGTCCCGGAGGAATAGCATGAAAATAGCAAAAACCCGTATTGTCATATCTGCCCTCATTTTTGTCTTTGCCCTGGGCCTGATTGGGACCGCCCTGTTCGGATTTTTCAGCCGCAATCAGCCTGCGACCTATGCCACCCTGGACAAAATGCGCAGCTATTCCGTGATGTCGGCCGCCCATCAGCCCTTGATAGACCAAATCACCAAAGAGGCCAGCGATGCGGCCTATGTCCATGCCAAAGAAAATAACTTCAGCCGCAACCAGCGCGCTGCCTACGCGGGGGAGCAGGCGGCGAATGCCAAACTGCAGGCGACACAGAGCCTCTCCCCAAACTTTGCCCATGATTCGCCCGCCTATCTGGCCGCTATTCTGTCGCTGGATCAACAGCTCATTGATGCCTATGATGCGCTCAAGCTTGAACAGGATGCCTTTTTGGCGGATAAAGCCGCCGGCACCCCCACCCAGATCGATATTGAAGTGGTGGATGAGGCACCCCCTGTTTTGGACGGGGAGGGTTTGGTGCTTGAGGAGCCGGTGACGGAGGATGCCATGCGCCCTGTCATCAGCGACCTGACGGGGTTTGTCCCCAGCGCGGGCATGCAGGCCATGCTATCCCAGATAGACCCCTACATGGATAGCCTGCTGGCAGAAATCCGGGCGCTCAGCCCTGTGCTGACGTCAGAGCTGACAGACAGCGTGCGGGATAAAATCATGGGCGCCGTGCGCAGCCAGGGCGATACATTCCAGGATATTTATGACCGCAGCGCTGACGTGGGTGCCCTGCAGCTGCTGACAAAAGCAGATGCCAGGCGCATGCAATTGGTGCGCAATGCGGAAGACATGGTCTATATCGGCTTTGGCCTGCTGGTGCTTGCACTGTCAGTGCTGTTTTATCAGCAGGCCACCAAAAAGCTGGGCATGCCCCGTTTTGTCATCCTGCTGTTTTTCATCCTGCTCATTGTACTGTCGGGGCTGTATAACATCGCGGTTCCCGGCATGATCACCAACATCCTCCAGCGGCTTGGTATGTACGGCGTGCTGGTGCTGGCGATGCTGCCGGGCATTCAAAGCGGCATTTCGCTCAACCTGGGCATGCCCATCGGCATCATCTCGGGGCTGATGGCCACCTTGATTGCGATGGAGAACAACATGACCGGCTGGCCGGGCTTTGGCTTTGCCTTGTTTTTGGCCATTGTCCTGGCACTGCCTGTGGGCTACTTTTACGGCAAACTGTTAAACCGCCTCAAGGGCAATGAGATGACAGTCTCTACCTATGTGGGCTTCAGTTATGTATCCCTGTTTTGCATTGCCTGGATGGTGCTGCCCTTCAAAAACCCCAAACTCACCTGGGCTTTGGGCACGGGCCTTCGCACCATGCACAATATGGGCAATTCCTTTGGCAGCCTGCTGGATAACTTCCTGCGATTTAAGGTATTGGGCGTGTCCGTACCAACCGGGCTTTTGCTCTTCCTGCTGCTCTGCTGCCTGCTGATGTATCTCTTTGAGCGCTCCAAGTCAGGTGTGGCGATGCTGGCAGCCGGCAACAATCCTGCCTTTGCCACAGCCTCCGGCATCAATGTCGACAAGATGCGCATTGTGGGCACCACGCTGTCAACTGTCATTGCCTCCGTGGGCATCATTGTCTACTCTCAGTCCTTTGGCTTTATGCAATTGTATAACGGCCCCCAGCAGATGGGCTTTATCGCGGCATCAGCCATCTTAATCGGCGGCGCCACAGTGTCTAAGGCCAAGGTGTATCATGTGCTCCTGGGCACCTTTCTTTTCCAGGGCGTGCTGGCCATGGGCATCCAGGTGGCCAACGCCATGATTGACATCGGCGGGCTTTCTGAGGTGATGCGCATCCTCATTTCAAACGGCATCATTTTGTATGCCCTGACCCAGGCGGGAGGTAATGGACGTGATTAAGGAACAAAGCAAGGCTGCGAAGTTCAGCCGTCATATCAAAGAATATGTGGTAACTTATGTCTTTCTCATCCTGTCGCTGGCTTTTATCATCATCTCCGGCAGGGGGATGAATGACATCCTCTTCCAGATCATGAGCCGCATGGTCAGAAACCTGTTTATCGTGCTCAGCCTCATCATCCCCATTGTTACCGGCATGGGCATCAACTTTGCCATCACCATCGGCGCCATGGCGGCGCAGGTGGGCATGCTGCTGGCCATCAACTGGAGCATCACAGGCATCGGCGGCATCCTGGTGGCAGCCCTCATCACCGTGCCGCTGGCCAGCCTGTTTGGCTTTCTCATCGGCTCACTGCTCAATAAAATGAAGGGGCAGGAGACCATCGGCTCGCTGATTTTGGGCTACTTCGCCAACGGCGCCTATCAGCTGCTCTTTCTGTTTGTCTTTGGCATGATCATCCCCCTGAGCGCCAAAGTGACCATCGTGGGTGCTACCGGCGTGCGCAATACGCTGGATCTGACCATCAACGGCCTGCAGGGCGCGCTTGACAATGTCATCAAAATTCACTTCGGTCTGGCGCTCTACCTGGTCAGCGGCTTCATCGCCCTGATGGCGCTCATCCTGCTGCTGACGGGCAAGACGAGCCGCAAACGGGGGATCACCCTGATAGTCCTGCCGGCTGTCTTGTCAGCGGCTTACAGCCTGCCCTTTGTGCATCCTTATTTCTCAAATGTGAATGTCCCGGTCATCACTTTCGTACTGGTTGGATTGCTATGCCTGTTCAACGCCGGCATCATGAAGACCAGGCTGGGCCAGCAGTTTCGCGCGGTGGGCCAAAACCGCA
>JAAZEI010000243.1 GCA_012512355.1 Clostridiales bacterium
CAGCACCGTCAGTGTACTGTTTGGATTTGCATCTTCAGGCAGTTTGATCAGTCCGGCATCCTGTAAAAGCAGGAGGGCGCGAGTCTCATTGGAGGGATCGTTGGTAATGGCAATGCTGTCACCATCTGCAATGTCTTCCAGGCTGGCTTTGGTGCCCGCATAAATACCATAGGGTTCATAGTGCACAGGAATTACCGCGGTGAGCTTCTGTGATTCAGGCACGCTGTCATTATAAGCATTGAGATAGGGCAGATGCTGGAAATAGTTCGCATCCAGCTCACCAGCCGCGGTGGCCGGATTGGGAATGGGATATTCTGTAAAGGTCTGGATTTCCAAATCAAATCCCAGGGCTTTGAGATCCTCTACGATTTGCTCAAGGATGACAACATGAGGGCTGGGGGTAGCGCCGATAACAACTTTTTTATTCTCGGCAAGTGAAATAACCGCTGTCAGCGACAGCACCAATACCAGGGCGAACACAAGTAGCTTTTTCATGGGGGTTCTCCTCTCAAAATACGCTTTTAGCGTTTCCTATGGTCTAATTTTTTATTGGCACGATTGCCGGAGATGGTAATGATTTGGACAAGGGCCACCAGGGTAATGGAAGCCGCGTACATGACATCCATTTTTCTAACATTGAGGCCCTTGGTGATCGCGATGGAGCCAAGCCCGCCGCCGCCTGCAGCAGATGCCATGGCAGTATAGCCAAGTATGGTGACGGTTACGATGGCAGCGCCGTTAATCAGGGAAGGAAGAGCTTCGGGCAGCATCACCTTGAAAATGATTTGCCAGGTACTTGAACCCATGGACTCTGCCGCTTCCACCACCCCTCTGTCGACCTCATTGAGACTGCCTTCCACCATGCGGGCCACAAAGGGGAATGCGCTGATAAACAAAGGGAAGATCAGACTTCTGGTGCCAATGCCCGAACCCATGACGATGCGGGTGACGGGAATGAGCATCGCCAGAAGGATGATAAAAGGAATGGAGCGCAGAAAGTTGATGACCACGCCCAGCCCCGCATTGAGCCTTGGCTTTGGCAGGATGTGACCTTCACTTGTCACAACAAAGAGTATACCCAGAGGCATGCCAATGAGATAGGCCAATAGTGTGGAAGGAACAGTCATATATAAGGTATCCCACAAACCGTTCAATAGTAGGTTTGATAATTGTGCCTGACTCATTTGATATTCACCTCCTTGTATGGGATTTTTTCTCCATCCAGGTAAACCTGGAGCGCTCGTTTTGACTCTTCGCTCTGCGGGCTGCGGATGAGCATCTGTCCGTAAGTCTTGCCGCCAATCTGCTTCATATCAGCGGAGAGAATGTTAATCATGATGCCAAGCTCTTTGACAATTCCGGCGATGATGGGTCTATCGACTGAAGAACCGTCAAAGACCAGCCTGATGGCAGGTCCGCTTGGCTCATCGTCCGGGGTCTGCGGCGCTGCGCCAAATAGCCTGCGGCCGGCTTCTGACTTGGTGTGCATAAACACTTCATCGACCGTGCCCTCCTCTGCAATCTCCCCACCATCCAAAATCGTTACCCTGTCACAGATTTGCCGGATGACAGCCATCTCATGAGTGATAAGGATAATGGTAATTCCCAGCCTGCGGTTGATGTCTTTGAGAAGGCTGAGAATCGATTGTGTTGTCATTGGGTCCAGCGCACTTGTTGCCTCATCGCTTAGCAGCACCTCAGGATCGCTGGCAAGAGCTCTTGCTATGGCAACTCGCTGCCGCTGTCCCCCTGATAGCTGTGCCGGATATGCATTGGCTTTGTCTTCCAGTCCGACAATTCCCAGCAGTTCTTCAACCCTCTGATTTGCCTCTGCTCGTTTGATGCCCACTATCTCAAGTGGATAACGTACGTTTTCAGCTACGGTACGCTGCATTAAAAGATTGAACTGCTGAAATATCATACTGACTTTACGCCTGAGGCGCTGCAATTCCTTCTTTTCCATGGTGATAATATCCCGACCGCGGTAAAGTATACAGCCACTGGTGGGTTTGTCCAGCCTGTTGATGCAGCGAATCAAGGTGGATTTTCCAGCCCCGCTCATCCCGATAACGCCATAAATTTCACCTTTGTATACATTCAGGCTAATACAGTCGAGCGCTACGACTTCGTCATCGCCTGTGTTGTATACTTTGGATAACTCCGTAATCGCAATCAGGGGCTGCTGTGTCAAATCTCATTCCTCTATTTCTGCATAGAAAAAACCCGCTTCGCACTTAATGGAAGCGGGCTTGAAATCAAATGCCAATGATCAAGCGGCGCGACGCAATAAGCGCGGGTTGGAGCTGCGCATCATCATGGACATTCGCATAGCCTTGATTGTCATGTCACAGGTCTCCTTCCGTAGCACACTTGATTTATATATTCTAAACTGCAGGCGTTTGGCTGTCAAGGCTTGAAAAGAGATAAAATATGCATTGATCCTATAAAAACAAATCAAATACAGCGGTTAAACCCCATCCTCATAAGCAGTAACTGCAAGCTCGGCTGCCTCCCACTCCAAAAACAGCTTCTCGATTTTGATTTTTAGCTCTTTTATATCCTGCGCCACCAGCTGGGCCTTGGTCGGATCAGAATAAATCGATGGATTCGCCTGACTGTATTCGAGTTTTTTGAGTTCATCTTCAGCTATGCTGATAGCATGTTCCGCATCACTTACACATCGGCTGAGTTCATCCGCTTCTTCCTGATCCTGTCTTAACCTCCGTCTGATCTTAACAAGCTCAGTTTTAGTCTGTCCTTCTTCCATTGCTGATAAAGAATTGTTTTGTCTCTCAAGGCTGGCTAGATAATCATCATAATTTCCGTCATAGGATAAGATGCCATCATCCATCAAAACAAGCATTTTTGTTGCAAAGGAGTTAATGAAATAGCGGTCATGTGAAACAGCCATGATGGTTCCTTCATAGCCCAGAAGCGCTTGTTCAAGCACTTCTCTTGAGTCGCTGTCCAGGTAGTTTGTAGGCTCATCCAGAATAAGGAAGTTTTTGTGCTTCAGCATGAGCTTGGTGAGGGCGACACGAGCCTTTTCACCGCCTGAAAGTGCACTGATGGGCTTAAAAACATCATCTCCCGAGAATAAAAACAACCCCAGCGCCCCGCGTACTTCGTGCTGCTGCAATCTCGCAAAATCATCCCACACTTCACGCAGAACTGTTTTATCCGGATGAAGAGATTGCTGTTTTTGTTCATAGTATCCTATATCAGCATTTGCGCCAAACCGATAGCTGCCTTCGTCCGGCTGCACATGTCCGACCAAAATTTCAAGCAGGGTTGATTTGCCAACACCGTTGGCGCCAATTAAAGCGACCCGCTCTCCTGAACGAACCAAAAGATTAACATCTTCAAATAGCAGCCTTTCCCCAAAAGACTTGCTTAGTTTTTCAATCTTCAGCGCTTCATCACCTATGCGCAGTCCGGACTCAAAACGAAAATGAACCTGTTTTTCCTCTTCAGGTTTATCAAGCAATTCTATCCTGTCCAAAGCTTTTTCACGGCTTTCGGCTGCCCGGATAGATTTTTCGCGGTTAAAGCTGCGATAACGCGCTATAATTACTTTTTGACGGTCAATCTCTTTTTGCTGCTGTTCATAAGCCCTTGTCCGGGAATAAAATCTTTCTTCGCGCTGCGACATATAGCGTGTATAGTTGCCTTTATATTGTTCGGAAGCCCCAAAAAGTATCTCCGTCATCGAAGTACACACCCGGTCTAAAAAATAGCGGTCGTGCGACACCACCAGCACTGCACCTGGGTAGGCAATGAGGTAATCCTCCAGCCATTGCAAGGCCTGAAGATCCAAATGATTTGTCGGCTCATCCAGCAAAAGTAAATCCGGTTTTTGAAGCAGCAGCCTCCCCAGCGTCAACCTTGTGAGCTCGCCTCCTGACAAAAGATTCGCCTGCTGTTCTTGCTGCTTTTTGGTAAAACCCAGTCCTTGCAATACACCTGTTACCCGTGATCTGATGGCATAACCATCTTCTTCTTCGAAGCGATCGTGCAATTTGCTGTACTCATGTCCGAGCTTCATCAAGGTCTGCTCATCAGCCTCTGCCATCTCCTGTTCAATTTCGCGCAGCCTTTGCTCAACACGAATGAGGGGATTAAAAATATCCATGAGCTCATCAAAAACAGTATTTCCCGGCTTGGCTTCATAACTTTGCTCCAGATAACCGATGACCATACCCTTTTGAATAGCGATATTTCCTTCATCGGAGCTCAAGTGACCGCTGAGAATTCGCAGAAGCGTTGTCTTTCCGCTACCGTTTACGCCAACTAACCCCATGCGCTCTCCTGCAGAAAGGCTGAGGTTAATGTCCTCAAGCACTTTTTCAATGCCGAAGGATTTCTTGAGGCCCGTAACGGTCAATACAATCAAACAAAACTCCTATGGTAAACAAAAGAAAAATTCAATGACCTAGCTGAGCAAGGCAATGATGATCAAATTAGTATAAAACAAGGCCGACGCAGAGCGCCAGCCTTATCATTCAACCCCTTGGGTCAGATCAGAAAAATCATGACCAAAGCCAATGACACAAAAACACCAGCGGCGATTTTGGTGACGTTGGCTAGTTTGCCTTGCATTGTCTTTGCCTTGTTGCGGCCAAGAAAGCTGTCGGCACCGCTGCCGCCCATGATTGCACCCATCGCATCGCCTTCACCTTTTTGAAGCAATACGGAAACAATAAGTACAAGGGCTGCAACCACCAATAGAATGTTGATAACTAATTGAACTGTGGACATGAGTAAACCCCCTCGTCAAAATCAGCAATTTATATCATACCATGAAGATAGGCTTAGTTCAAGGTTTTCGGCGCATCAGCTGTCAATATTGAAGATTGCAAGTTTAATTGCCCATACCGTACGACCGTTCACCTAAGCTGCTGAATAAACCTGTTGAGCTGTCCTGTATGCCAGGA
>JAAZEI010000031.1 GCA_012512355.1 Clostridiales bacterium
GACATTGTAGGATGTTTGTTTTACAATCCCGATATAAGGCACTCATCTTGATTGCCGTAAAGTAACAAGGAGGCACCACATGAAAAAGTTCGTTTCAATCGTTCTCGTTGCAGTGATGTTCCTTTCTTTGGCCGGTCTGGCCATTGGAGAGGAAAAAACAAGCATTACCCTATGGACCTATCCTATCGGTGGCTGGGGAAAAGCCTAGCAGGTCGACCAAATCGTTTCTGCTTTCAATGCCGTTGAACCCAACATCGAAGTCAAAGTTGAATACCTGGATTATACCTCCGGTGATGACCAGGTGACCAGCGCCATAGAAGCCGGCACCACTCCCGACATCATCATGGAAGGCCCTGAACGCTTGGTAGCAAACTGGGGCGCCAAAGGCAAAATGATTGACTTGAGTGATCTTTGGACGGAAGAAGCTAAAGCTGACATTGATGCCAACAGCACGGCCGTTGGCAAAGCCAGTATGGGCTCTGATGGCAAATACTATGAATATCCTTTAGCCATGACCACCCATACCATGGCCATCAATTATGAAGTATTTGAAAAAGCTGATGCTCTCCAATACCTTGACCTCGAAAATCGTACATGGACGACTGAAAATTTTCAAAAAGCCATGCAGGCGCTGAAGGATGATGGCGTCGCTGTCACCGGCATAGTCTACTGCGGCGGTCAGGGCGGCGACCAAGGCACCCGCGCTTTGGCCATGAACCTCTTCTCTGCCAGCTTCACCAACCCTGAGCACACCCTATACACCATGGACAGCGAGGCAGGCATTAAAGGTCTGCAGCTGCTGGCTGACATGGTCAAAGATGGTCTCCTGGAAGCTGATGCGGGCATAGCTGCCGGTGATGAACTGCAGCTATTCGCAAACGGCACTGCCCAGATGACCTGGGCATGGAATGCTTCCAATGCCGCAAACTACGCTGCCTCTGTTACTTTCACTCCCTATGCCATGGCATTCCCGTCTGATGACGGTGTTCCCGAACTGGCCGGCGGCATCTGGGGTTTTGGTATCTTTGACAACAAAGACGAGGCCAAGGTTGCTGCTGCTAAAAAGTTCATCAAATTCGTCAGCGATGACAGTGTTCAGGGACCGGCAAGCGTTTACGCCACTGGTTTCTTCCCCGTACGCGCATCCTTTGGCGATATCTATGCGGGCACTGAGAAAGACGCCAACAAAGAATTTCTGATCTTCATGCCTTATCTTGGTGATTACTACAATGTAACCCCCAACTGGGCTGTTCAGCGCACAGAATGGTGGAACCTGCTCCAGCGCATCTTTGCAGGAGAAGATGTACAAACCGCTGTTGCCACCTATGCCAACAACGTGAACATCAAATAACCAAGACCAATATATCAGCAGATGTGCTCTCAGCCCCAGCGGTTGGGAGCACATCTCAACAAGGAGGGTCTTATGCAAATAACCCCGAGTATGGCGGCGCGCAAGAGAATGCGCAGGGAAAACTTAATCGGCTATGCCTATATGATGCCGGCTATTTTATTCTTTTTAAGTTTCGTTATCTTTCCCATGGGCATGGCTTTGGTCACAAGCTTTACTGATTATTCGATGGACAGCTTCAACTTTATTGGTCTTTCAAATTATAGGCGCATGCTGCAGGACAGAGTTTTTGGCAAGGCCATGGGAAATACCATCCTGATTGTGCTGGTATCAGTGCCTGCCGTCACCCTGTTTTCTCTATGGGTGGCCTCTCTGGTTTATAAAATGAACAAGCATGCTTCCTCCTTCTTTCGGGTTGTGTTTTATATGCCTATCGTAACAGGCACTGTAGCGGTCACTGTTGTCTGGAAGTGGATGTTCAGCCGATACAACGGCTTGCTCAACTATGTGCTGAATTCCATTGGATTAATCAACGGCAACATCAGCTGGCTTGGTGACGAGGCTTATGCCATCTGGTGCATCATTCTCATTTTATTCACCACTTCCATCGGACAGCCGATTGTGCTGTACATTTCTGCGCTTGCCAATGTTGATCAATCTCTGGTGGAAGCCTCGGAAGTTGACGGTGCAAATAATTTCCAATTGTTTTGGAAAATTAAGTGGCCGCAGATTATGAACACTACCCTTTACATTCTTGTTATCACCACCATCAACTCCTTCCAGATTTTTGCCCTTATTCAGCTGCTCACTTCCGGCGGCCCCAACAATGCGACCAATACCATCATGTACAATATCTACTACCATGCATTCAAACTAAATGAATACGGCTACGGCAACGCCATGGGCATCATCCTGGCCATTGTGATTGGTGTGTTTAGCATGATTCAGTTCAAGCTGGCGCGCAGCGACAAAGAGTAGGAGAAAAGACATGCAAGCAAGCGTAAATCGCACCTCACCATATCGATTACTCGCCATCCTGCTGCTCATTGCGCTCTCGGTGTTGTTCCTTTTCCCTATGTATTGGATTATCACCGGGTCAGTCAAGAGTATCCAGGCAGTCAATGCAGCAACACCTGTCTGGTTCCCACTGGAACCCACGATGGACAATTATGCCCGGCTATTTGATCGTCCTGCCCTTATGTGGCTGTGGAACACGATTTTAATCTGTACAATGTCTATGCTGCTTACCTGCACAACAGCTTCTCTGGCCGGATATGCGCTGGCTAAAAAGAATTTTATTGGCCGTGGCATAATCTTTGCCATCTTCATCAGCGCCATGGCATTGCCCAAACAGGTCATCCTCATTCCGCTTTTGAAGGAAATGAGTTTCCTGCGGCTGCATGATACCCCCTGGGCTGTTATACTGCCCACGGTGGGATGGCCATTTGGTGTTTTTCTCATGAAACAGTTCAGCGAAAATATTCCCGGCTCTATCCTGGAAGCAGCCCGTATTGACGGCGCGGGCGAAGTGATTACTTTTACCCAGGTGGTACTGCCCATCATTAAGCCGGGCATCGGTGCATTGGCAATTTTCACTTTCATCACCACCTGGAATGACTATTTCATGCAATTAATCATGCTCAACTCACAATCCAAGCTGACCATTTCATTGGGCATTGCCAAACTGCAGACCGAAATGTCCAATGATTTTGGCCTGATCATGGCGGGAGCCGCCTTAAGCGCTATCCCAATTACTGTGGTTTTCCTGATGTTTCAGAAGTTCTTTACACGGGGTATTACGATGGGTGCCGTCAAAGGATGATCGCGGTACGGAAAGAGGACATATTAATGGACCAAAAAAATCAAAAGTACCAGGGAATCATCCCTGCGTTCTATGCCTGCTACGATGATGTCGGAGAAATATCACCCAGCCGTACACAGGCTCTTGCCCGCCACCTGCTGGCGCAGGGCGTGCAGGGTGTATACGTAAACGGGTCTTCAGGCGAATGCATTTATTTAAGCGTTCAAGAGAGGAAAACAATACTCGAAAACGTCATGGAAGCAGTTGGCGGCAAGCTGCTGGTCATCGCGCATGTTGCCTGCAATAATACGCGAGATTCAATTGAATTGGCGCGACATGCCCAGCAACTTGGCGTTGATGCCATCGCCGCTATTCCCCCGATTTACTTTCGCCTGAACGAGCAAGCCATCGCCAAGTACTGGAATGATATATCTGCCGCTGCTTCCAAAACAGATTTTATTATCTACAACATTCCTCAGCTGGCAGGCGTCGCGCTGACGCTGCCTCTCCTGCATGAAATGATGAAAAACCCCCGTATGGTGGCAGTCAAAAATTCCTCTATGCCCGTACAGGATATCTGGCAGTTTTTGGATGCAGGCGAAGGCCGCATCGATGTCTTCAACGGACCGGATGAACAGTTTATTGCCGGCAGAATCATGGGTGCCTGCGGCGGCATCGGCGGCACCTATGGCGTTATGCCCAAACTGTTCTTAAAGCTGAATCTCTTGTTTGAAGACGGTAACTTCAGCCAGGCCACAGCGCTTCAAGGCGAGATCTGCCGAATTATTACAGCGCTCTGCAGCTGTCAGGGCAATATGTATGACGTGATTAAGCAGATTTTACGGCGCAAAGGTATCTACTGCGGCTCTGTGCGGGCACCCCTGCTTGCTGTGGAGCAGAGCGATGTCCAGCAAATTGGCATTTGCGAAAAGATGATCAAAGAAGCGGAAATGAAGTATTTATAAGGTACCCTATACACTTTTTTTATAAAGGAATAAGACTTCTTACTTGACAGAAGCGCTCTGCACTTTTATAATCATGACATAGGGTTATTCCTGGAGTGTTCGCCAGTCCTCTATTTTTGCCCACATTTCCTATTACGGAGCTTTCGTTATGAGTTGGATGTCAGGCCTCCGTGTCAAAACGCTTGGGGACGACAGAAGGTTTGTACAAGGCACCGGCCTGCTATACATAGCGGGTGAAAAAATAGAGTACAGCGGCACTTTGGGGCAATCCTACATATTTAATCTATCGGTGGGGCAAACAGCCCCACTTTTATTTACCGGAGAATTCACATGAATACACAAATTCTTGAAATCACCCCAGCCAGTCTGACCAGAGCGGCAGACCTTATTGTAAATGGACAAGTTGTCGCCATACCGACAGAAACTGTTTATGGTTTGGCAGCCAATGCTTTAAACATAGAGGCCGTTAAAAAAATATTTGAAGCCAAGCAGCGACCGGCTGATAATCCTCTGATTGTACACATCTATCAAAAAGAACAAGCCTATCCTCTATGTCACTGGACGCAGACAGCAGATTTATTGGCGGAGGCATTTTGGCCGGGACCTTTGACCTTGCTGCTAAATAAAAAAGAGCTTGTGCCCTCCATTGTCACGGCCGGCCTCCATACCGTTGCGATTCGCCTGCCCGAACATCAAGGCGCCCTGGCCTTCCTAAAAACTTGCGATTTACCCATTGCCGCTCCCAGTGCAAACCGTTCCGGCTATCCCAGCCCCACCAGCGCGCAGCATGTATATGATGACCTGTGCGGACGCATTCCGCTTATTTTGGATGGCGGTGATTGCAGAGTAGGCCTTGAATCGACAGTGCTTGATATCAGCGGGAAAAATCCTGTGATCCTCCGGCCCGGCTTTGTCACCGCAGAGCAAATTGCCATGGTAACAGGCAGCTGTGAAGTAGCCGATAGCGTCATGCGGCCCCTATCCACCGGGGAACAAGCGCTATCCCCGGGCATGCGATATCGGCACTATGCCCCTCAGGGACAGCTAACTTTATTTGATGGTGATCCGCTGCATGTCGCGCAGGCAATCATCAGCCTATATGATCATCAGCCTGATTCGAGTGTTCTGGCCATGGAGCAGCACCTGCCCTTGTATGGCGACAGGCTGGTATACTCCTTGGGAGAAGATGCGGCAAGCGCCGCGCACAGGCTGTTTTACTTGCTGCGCAGCCTGGATAAACAGGGAATCAGACATATTTACTGTGAGTCCCTGCCTCAAACAGGCCTTGGGCTTGCTGTGATGAACAGGCTGGCCCGCGCAGCGGAATTTGACATCAAAAATGTATGAAAGCCTTTGCTGAAAAGGCTTTTTTTAAATACTTGCTTTTCCCATCAAGGCCAGGATATCACCTGTGAGCGGCGAATAAAGTCCGCCATCCTGTTGAGCCATTAAAGCTGCTTTGCTCAGCCAAAGGCTCGCAGTTCGCGAAGCATCAAAAGGTGAGAGACCCTGTGCCATCAGACCTGCAATGATACCGGCAAGGGCATCGCCGCTGCCACCCTTTGCAAGAACTGGCGCTGTGAGTGTGTTAAGGCTGACCTTGCCATCTGACCTGATGACGCTGCAATGGCTTTTGAGGATTACTGCTGCACAGAAACGTTTTGCCAATTCCAAAGAAGAAGAAAGCATATTATCAGCTACTTGTCTGGCATTTGTTCCCAGCAGCCTCGCCGCTTCTCCTACATGCGGGGTCATCACGGTTTCTTGGCTTAATTTGATGGGGTTAGCTGCCAAGAGGTTCAAGGCATCCGCGTCAAGCACAGCAGGCACTTTGTTCGAATAAAGTTCTTTAATATTATCCCAAACATCTGTCTCCTGTCCCAGCCCACAGCCTGCTAAAAAGACATCATGCGCAGGCGGATTGGCCAGAACTTTCTCCAGAGACAGACACTCTGAATTGGGCGCCAAAATCTGTAAGATGGGGATGATGCTCTCTTCACAGGCAATATATGTAAGTCCGGCGCCTGCTCGCATACAGCCCAGGGCTGCCATGGCAGCAGCGCCCGCCATCCCCTGGCTGCCGCAGTACAGCAGGACACGTCCATGACTGCCTTTGTGGGCAGACGCGATGCGTTTTGGCAGGCAGGAGGCCAAATCATCAGGCTGAAGGCTGCTGATCAAATCAAAGTCTCCCGCATAATCGCCAAGTCCAATGTCTGCAATGACCAATTCGCCGATATGATCGAGATGATTTGTCAAAAAGTGTCCGGGTTTTGGATACTGAAAAGTCAGCGTTTTATCTGCTCTGACGCATGCGCCCAGACAATTGCCAGTTAGGGCATCCATGCCCGAGGGAACATCCACTGACAGCACTTTTAAATCAAGCTGGTTAAGGTCTCGGATAGCTGATGTAAGTTCATCACTTAAAACGCCTTGTAAGCCAATTCCCAGCAAGGCATCCACCGCGCCATCAAACAAGATGTCCTTGGGGATCTTGTCTGACACTGGGATATCCAGTTTTTTGAGTCGTTCAAAGTTGAACAAGGCGTCTTTTGTCTTTGGTTTGCCTTGTATCACAGCATAAGAACGGCCGCCCATGCTGCTGAATATTCGGGCTGCGGCTAAACCATCTCCGCCGTTATTGCCCCGGCCGCAAAAGAAAAGAACTTGTTTTCCAGAAGGCCCGCCAACAAGCTTTATCAGCTCATCTACAAGGCATTCTGCCGCAGTTTCCATCACATCAATACTTTTCATCCCGCTTGTAAAAGCCAGAGTCTCAAGCTCTTTCATTTGACTGGGTGTTATGACTTCAAACATTGCTATTTCCCTCCAGCACGCAAAAGGCTGCGGCGATGCCCCCATCGTGGCTGATGCTCAGATGAATCACCTGCACGCCCAACTCCTCGGCTTTAAGTTTCGCGGATCCTCGAAGCTCATAGTATGGCTTTCCACTGCTTCCTCGAAGCACAGCCACATCTTTTGTGGCGATTCCTTCAAAGCCTGTGCCAAATGCTTTGACCAAGGCTTCTTTGGCAGCAAAACAGGCGGCAGTTGTTGCCGCCTGTCCTGTACCGCGTGAGAGGATATACTCCTGTTCTTCAATTGTAAAGAAGCGGGTTAGAAATCGTTCATTTTTTAAAACCTGTTCCATGCGTGATATTTCGCATAGGTCAAGGCCTATGCCGATGATCATGTCAGTTTTGCAAAATAGATAGCATTGGCGATCGCTCTTGCAGTCACTTCAGCCGCCGCAGCACAGAGTTTGATAAAATTGACATCGCTGTCTACTCTCTCTGTCGCCAGGGCAAACATGGTGTCGCCATCCATTTGGGTGTGCACAGGTCGAATGCTGCGGGCCAGACCGTCATGGGCAACATCGGCCAGCCGATTCGCCTGGGCTTTGGTCAGCTTGCTGTCGACCGCGACAACGCCAATGGTGGTGTTGCTGCCAGGGGCGGGTATTCTAATCTGGTGAGAACCGGGCGGATTGCCATAGAGCAGACCCTCTGCCTTCACAGGGGTGCCATCAGGCATCAAAGCGCAGGCGATGCACTCCCCGCTTGAAGGATCAAAGATGTCACCTACTGCATTGACAGCGACAATGGCGCCGACAGTAACGCCCTCCGGCAGTGTGATGGACGCCGTGCCGATGCCCCCTGGCTGAGGCAGAGCAGAACTGATCAGCTTGCTGACAGTGGCACCGCATCCTGCGCCTACCCTGCCTTGTTCCACACCTTTGGAAACCATCGTTGCGGCAACACGGCCCATAACGGCATCAGGATAGATATTGGGTTCACCTTCCATTAAATCAAACAATACGGCAGCCGGCACAATAGGCACTTGCGCATTGCCCATTTTCAGGCCAACGCCTGCCTGCGCCAAGTAGCGCATGACTCCATCAGCGGCTGCCAATCCAAACGCGCTGCCGCCCGCCAGAACGATGGCATGCACATATTCAACGAGGTTGCCCGGGCGCAGCAGGTCAGTCTCCCGGGTACCGGGTGCTGCGCCCCGTACGGACACACCGCCAATGGCACCTGCCGAAGGCGCCATAATAACCGTTACACCTGTTCTCGCTTTTTCGTTTTGATTCTGTCCAACACGGATGCCATGGACCTGGGTGATGTCTCCGGGATAAAAATCTTTCATTTGAGCCTCCTATCTCTCAAGCCAGGCCAGCAAGTTCTGCATGACTTCTTCACGATTGGCTTCATTGAACATCTCATGCCGGCCATTGTCATAAAGCTGTAAAGTAATGTCTGTGATGCCTGCATTCTTATACTGATCTGCTACCTTTTTGGGACCTTCGGCCTGTTTTCCGCCGACAGGGTCCTCTTTGCCGGAAATGAACAAAACCGGTAAATCCTTTGGTATACGATCAAGCCGTTCTACCTTCGCAAGCTGTTTTAAGCCAAAAATTAAATCCTTAAAACCGCAGCCTGTGAACACGAATCCGCACAGCGGGTCCTCAACATACAAATCCACCTGGTCCTCATCTGAACTAATCCAATCATACATCGTACGGCTGGGGGCAAATGCTTTGTTGTTTTTGTCAAAAATAAGCTTATTGAGCAGCTGTGAGGGCTTCCTGCCGCCGCCGGTGCTGCATATCAGCGCAGTCACAGGATACACGAGGTTGAGCAGGGCCGGAGGCATCCACGCTGTACCGCTGAGGATGATGCCGTCAAGCTGTTCATTCCCATGCTCAATGACATATTCTCTTGTCAGGAAGCTGCCCATGCTGTGCCCCAGCATCATATGCCGGGTATCGGGAAAGCGATTGGTCAGAATAGCATGCACCATGTGCATATCATCCACCAATTTTTGCCAGCCGTCATTTTGACCAAACCAGCCGAGCTTATCCTTTGGAGTATCTGCCCCATGCCCTAACAGGTCATAACCCGCCAGAACAAAGCCTCGGGCAGCTAAAAACTCTGCCAGCTCCCTGTATCTGCTGTAATGCTCAGCCATCCCATGCGTTAGCTGAATTACAGCTTTGGGGCTGTCCTGCGGCAGGGCAAGCGACAGAATCTTCTCTACCCCACCGGCGGATGAAAATGGAATGTTCACTGCACTCACCTCACTTAGAGTTGATAAAGGCCTACTTTTTTATATACTTTTCTAAGCGTACGTCTTGCCTGCGCCTGAGCCCGGGCCGCATTTTCTTTAAGTACTTGGGCCAGATAGGTTTTATCTTTCATCAGACGTTCGAACTCAGCCTGAATGGGCTGCAGCTTGGTGATGACCGTCTCCGCCGTGCGATCTTTCAGCTCACCATAGCCCTTGCCTTCAAAGCCTTCAACCAAAGACTGGACACTGCCTTCTCCCAGTGCGGATAAGATACTCAGCAGGTTGCTAACACCCGGCTGATGCTCAGGGTCAAAGCAGATATTCGCTTCTGAATCGGTTACTGCGCGCCGGAACTTCCGCCTGATGGCATCGGGCTTATCCAGCAAAGCGATGTAACTGTCCTCGGCATCCGACTTGCTCATTTTGCGTTCCGGTTCGGTCAGACTATATACTTTGGCAGTTGCTTTTGGGATATAGGGTTCAGGGATTACAAAGGTGTCGCTGTAAAGGCCATTAAAGCGCTCCGCAATGTCTCGAGACAGTTCCAGATGCTGCTTCTGGTCTGCGCCTACCGGCACCAAATTTGTCTGGTAAAGGAGGATATCCGCAGCCATTAGAGTAGGGTAGGTAAAAAGTCCCGCATTGATGTTGTCTTTATGACGCGCTGATTTATCTTTGAACTGGGTCATGCGGCCTAACTCACCCATATAGGTGTAGCAGTTTAGAATCCATGCCAGCTCAGCATGTTCAGGCACATGGCTTTGGCAATAGATAATATTTTTCTTTGGATCAAGGCCGCAGGCAATATATAAAGCCGCCAATTCCAAAGTCTGCCGGCGCAGGTCAGCCGGTATGCGACGGGTGGTCAAAGCATGCAGGTCTACCACACAAAACAGGCAGTCATAGTCCTTTTCCAGCAAAACAAAGTTGCGGATGGCTCCGATGTAGTTGCCAAGCGTAATGCTGCCCGAGGGCTGGATGCCTGAGAAGATGATGGGTCTTTTTGTCGTTTGTTCGCTCATGATTATTTCCTTAATCTTAGATATTCATCTCTTTCTTGACTTTGGCAAAGCACTGGACTGCAAAATCAAGGTCTTCTTTGCTGTGGCCGGCGCTGACTTGCGTTCTGATGCGAGCCTGCCCCTGGGGTACCACCGGGAAGGAGAAGGATACGACATATACGCCTAGCGCCAGCATTCTCTCAGCGAACTCTTTGGCGACATGGGCGTCATAGAGCATCACAGGGACAATGGGATGCTCGCCGGGCAATACATCAAAGCCTACCGTGCCAAGCTTTTCACGAAAATACTTTGTATTTTCATGCACCTTGTCGCACAGTGCAGTGCTGGACTCCAGCATGTCCAGTGTTTTGATCGTAGCCGCGCAGATGGCAGGCGCCAGGGTATTGCTAAATAGATAAGGACGTGAACGCTGGCGCAGCAAGTCAACGATGGGTTTTTTGGATGCGGTAAAGCCTCCCGAAGCGCCCCCCATGGCCTTGCCAAAGGTACTGGTCAGAATGTCAATTCTGCCCATCACCCCGCAGTGCTCCGGCGTGCCCCGACCGGTCTGCCCAATAAAGCCGCTGGCGTGGCTGTCATCCACCATGACAAGCGCATCATAGCGCTCCGCCAAGTCGCAAATCTCTTTTAACTTTGCGATGTACCCATCCATCGAAAACACGCCGTCCGTCACAATGAGACGAATCCTCGCCTCGCTGCTGTCTTTTAATTGCTGCTCAAGATCCTGCATATCGCTGTTGGCATACCGCAGACGTTTGGCTTTGCACAGACGGATACCATCGATGATGGAAGCATGATTCAGGGCATCTGAAATGACCGCATCCTCTTCCCCCAGCAAAGTCTCAAACAATCCGCCGTTGGCGTCATAGCAGGAAGAATAGAGAATCACATCCTCCATGTCAAAAAAACTCGCTAAGCGATGCTCCAAATCTTTATGGACTTCCTGGGTTCCGCAGATAAAACGAACGCTTGATAAACCAAAACCCCATCTGTCATAACTGTCTTTTGCCGCCTTGATGAGATCAGGGTTGTTGGAGAGGCCAAGATAGTTATTCGCGCACATGTTGAGCACTGAGTTGACAGCCAGTGTATCAATTCTCGCTGCCTGGGGGGTTGTGATGACGCGCTCTTCTTTCATGGTTCCGGCTTTTTGTATCTCCCGGAGCGTTTCAAGATAATAATTTAGTGCTTTTTTCATTTTTTCTGCTCCCATTCAAGGATAATTTTGCCTGAATTGCCTGTTAGCATGATGTCGAAGGCTTTTTGAAACTCGGTATAATGGAACCGATGTGTAATCAAAGGCCTCAGGTCAAGACCTGACTGGACAAGCGCAGACATTTTATACCATGTTTCATACATTCTGCGACCGTATATACCTTGCAGTGTCAGCCCTTTTAAGATGATTTTATCCATGTCAAGCTGCGCATCCCTGCCAAACAAGCCCAGCAGGGAGATTTTGCCGCCATTGCGCATCCTGTTAATCATCTGATCAAAAGCGCTGGGTGCACCTGACATTTCAAGGCCGACATCAAAGCCTTCCACCATGCCTCCGGCCTTCATCGCATCATCGAGTTCCTCCCTTGTGACATTGACAGTGGCGGTGGCTCCAAGTTTCTTTGCCAGTTCCAGGCGATAATCGTTGACATCGGTCATGATGACATTTCGGGCACCTGCATGACGGCAGATAGCGCCTGCCATGATCCCGATGGGGCCTGCGCCTGTTATGAGAATATCTTCGCCTACCAGGTCAAACATGAGGGCGGTATGGGTCGCATTGCCAAGAGCATCAAAGAAAGAGACTACTTCTTCGTCTATTTCCGGGCTGATGGGAATGCAGTTGGAGGCCGGTATACATAAATATTCAGCAAAGGCACCGTCACGGTTGACGCCCACACCTTTTGTATTCTTGCACCACTGGGCATTGCCTGCGCGGCAGTTGCGGCAATGTCCGCAGACGATGTGGCCTTCGCCCGACACACGCTGCCCCATATGAAGCCCTTGCACATGACTGCCCAGCCCTGCAATTTCACCTACATATTCATGCCCAATGACCCGGGGCGGGTCAATGTGTTTTTGACTCCAGCCATCCCACTTGTAGATATGCAAATCTGTCCCGCAGATAGCGGTTTTATGAACTTTAATCAGCACTTCATCATGCGCAGGAGAAGGTTTTTCCACCCTCACCATGTCCAGTCCGACACCAGCTTTGGTTTTCGCAAGAGCATCCATCATCATAAAACCCACCCCTTTACTAGAATCAAGTTAGCAAAGCCTCAAGTTCCTCAGCAGTATAGGTAAAAAATACCGGCTGGTTATCCAGTCCCAGAATACCCGGCTGCAGATAAAACACAATATGGCCTTCTTCGTCCGCATAGAAATGTGTCTGGGGAAAAAACTCTTTGGTTAAATATTCAATATCCAAGTCCTGATTGTCCAGCTTCTTAGCGACATCCTGTACAACAAGCTGAGCCAGCTGCGCGGAGCTCTCCCCGATTTCGCCTGCCAGACCGCGTAAAGTCAAAGACTCACCCCGGTATTCGCCCGAGACCGCATAGACGACGGAACTCAGAGAATATATGACATCTCCCTCCATGCTCTGCCTGTGCTGCAGCAAGACGCTGAAAAAATCATCATTATTGCAGGTGACTGAATACTCATCACTTACTTCATTTGAGCCTTTGCCGCCCATGATGGGATCCGCTGCATACATTGGCAGGACAAGGTTGGTCATTTCCCCCAATGCGCCATCAAAATAGTGGTTGAGCTCCTGTGCAAGGTCATCTTCACCCTGTATCTGAGGAATGCGATAAATATAATGATATGTCCAGGAATCTTTACCCGGAAACCATTCTTCTCCTTCGACAAAAGTATACTCAAGCTGGGCTGCAGCGGATAGCTGGCAGATGAGCATGATGAGTCCCATCAAAAAAACTCTCAGCACAGCGCGCTTTTTCATTTGAGTGTACGCAAATAGGACGCGGCAGCCAGCGCGGCTACATTGCCATCACCCACTGATTTGGGCGCCTGCCAGGGTGCTCCCAAAATGTCGCCTGCGGCAAATACTCCGGGGATATTGGTCATCAGATTATCATCCGCTAAGACCGCACCCTTTTGGGCTATGACTTCAGGCAGCAGCTGGGTCATGGCAACAGCAGGCCTCAGAACGAAGATGCCATCGGCTTCATGTTCATTTTGGTCTGTCTTTAACATCATGCGCATATTGTCGATGCTGTGGATAGCCAGGGGCTTTTCCTTGATGACTTTGATACCCGGTGCCAAGGCAGCGGTATCGTGTGCTTTCTCAATGATATAGGTGACCTGACCCAATTCAGAGAGATAATTTGCCTCCTCGACTGCTTCTATGCCGCCGGCTACCACCAGCATCTGCTTGCCGCGGTAAAACATCCCATCACAGGTGGCGCAATAACTGACACCCTGGCCCAATAATTCTTCCTCGCCCGTCAGTGGGCTGACCCTGGCAATGCCCAAGGCCAGAATAATGCTCTTGGCTTCATATAAATCATTTTCTGCCAATACGGAAAAACTCTTGCCCATTGGAAGAATCTTTTGAACCAGCTGCTTTTTGCTGATAACACCTAAATCTTCTGCCTGCTTTCGAAAAATCCTTAATAACTCTTCCCCGCTCACATTGGGCATGCCGGGATAATTATCCATCTGTTTAATCTTGCCCATGGAGCCATCACCGGCATAAAGCACCAGCACCTCCATGTTGCGCATGCGTGCTGTCATGGCAGCCGAAAGTCCGGCACAGCTGCCGCCTACAATAATTACATCATACAATTTGTTCTTCCCCCTCCTTTTCAAGCGGGCTGATCTCAACCCACTCAATGCGGCGATCAATTACGCTGAGCACCCGCAGGTTCAGCCCCTGAAAATTGATTTCAGGCTGGCTTCCCTCATCTGGAATAGACCCAAGTTCGCTTAAAATCAGACCGCCGATGGTGTCATAATCTTCTTCAATCGGCAGGTCAAGGGAAGCCTCTTCGTTAAAAGTCTCAATTTCCACACTGCCCGCCACTTTATATCTGCCGCCGCCAAGCTCAATGATGTCCTGCTGAACCTGGGGATCGTTTTCATCATATATATTTCCCACGATTTCTTCAATCAAATCTTCCATCGTGATCAGGCCGCTGGTGCCGCCATATTCATCGACCACGATAGCCATGTGATATTTATTGTGCTGCATATCCCTGAAAAGCACGTCTGTACGAACAGAGTCAGGCACAAACCTCGCTTTTCGGGTGATCTCATGCAAAGACTTGGGATGCTCACGCAGACGGTTAAGCAAAAAATCACGCGTTGATACCGTACCGATGATATGATCCAGATCGTCATCATATACAGGAAAACGGGATAATCCGGTTTCTTCAATCATACTGGTAATTTCTTGATCGCTGTCCTCTATCCAAATGGCCCATACATCTGTGCGATGGGTCATGGCATCTGCTGCTGTCAGATTGTTAAACTCGAACACATTTTCTATCATTTCACGTTCAGTTTCTTCAATGGCCCCTTTCTCTTCCCCTACGTCCACCAAAAGCCGAATTTCGTCTTCGGTCAATTTCTCTATTTCTTCGTCGGGATCAAGCCCCATCGCGTGCATGATTGTCCGAATCATCCAGTTGCCCAGGCGGGCCATGGGCAAAAACAGCGAATTGCAAAAACTTGCAAAGCCACGCAGCCTGCGGGCAATCTTTTCCGCGTTGCGCTCAGCGAGTTTTCTGGGCAGCAATGTCCCAAACACCAAAAGCACCAAGGTGAAAACCGTCATAACAGGAAGAATTGAAAGCCAGGTGAGCGCCGATGGGCTTAAAAATTCAAGCCAGCTTAGCGTCTTTAAAAAATTTGCCAGCGGAAGAGCGAATAACCACAAGGCTAACCCTGAAGATAAAAAGCCCACAAAAGCCACACA